>NZ_JAUBOQ010000015.1:49976-136808 GCF_036700325.1 Microcoleus sp. Z1_B2 | reverse complement strand
GGTTTTTAGCTGGCATTTTTGTATATATTGATTAAACTCATTTTTTATGATACCCTATTTAAAGGCACAACAGCTTATCTCTTATTTAAGAGAAGTAAAAAATTTTATGTGCTTATTCAGGGTTTATTATGCGAAAACTGTAGTTTGCTATTTATTTAAGCAATATGAAGAAGCTCTAGAATTTGCTAGGGAAGGGTTGAAATATTCAATTTACGTTCAATCAAATATTAGCTTTATTGAACATAGCTTTTACTATTGTCTGATTCTTTTAGCCCATTTTGAAGCAATTTCAGGAGAGGAAGAAAAGAAACAAAAATACCTTATTCAAGTCGAAGAAACTCAGAAAAGTATAAAAAATTGGGCGTTCCATTGCCCAATGAATCACCAGCATAAGTATGACTTAGTAGAGGCCGAAAAAGCCCGCGTCTTAGGGCAATCTTTCTCAGCAATGGAATATTACGACCTAGCGATAGATGGAGCCAAGGAAAATGGATACGTCCAGCACGAAGCCCTCGCCAATGAACTAGCAGCAGAATTCTATTTAGCATTAGGTCGTCAGAAAGTAGCGCGTACCTACATGATAGACGCTTACTATGCTTATATTCGCTGGGGAGCAAAGGCAAAAGTTAAAGATTTAGAAGAGCGCCATGCTGAATTACTCGCACCTATCGTCGGTAGGAAAAATAGCCTGACGAGTGGAAGAGACGAAACGATGGTTCAGAGCAGAACCACTGTCACTTCTACCAGTTCAGGTGCTGCAAACGAGCTGGATTTATCAACAATTATCAAAGCCTCCCAAGCGCTCTCAGGGGAAGTTAATTTAGATAAGTTACTCTCGAACTTGATGCAAGTCTTGCTGGAAAACGCGGGAGCAGAAAAGTTTTATTTTATCATACCTGACCCAGCAGGTAAGTGGACAATTGAAGCTCAATGTACGGGTGAACGATGTCAATTAATATCCAAGTCAGCGACTGAAAGTCAAGAGATTCCTATCTCCCTGGTTAATTATGTAGAACGCACGCAAGAAACTGTTGCGATCGATGATGCAACGAATAAAAGCAGGTTTGCCTCTGACCCGTATATTATTCAGCAGCGACCTAAATCTATTTTGTGTAGCCCCCTGATCAATCAAGGTAAGTTGGTAGGCATCTTATACCTAGAAAATAATTTAACAGCGGGGGCTTTTACGCGCGATCGCTTAGAAGTCCTCAACATCATTTCCGCCCAAGCTGCGATCTCCATCGAAAATGCCCGCCTCTATCAAACTTTAGAAGATAAAGTGCAACAACGCACCGCCCAACTCGCCCAAGCAAACCAGGAAATTAGCAGCCTCAATAACAAACTTAAAGCCGAAAACATCCGCCTCAGTGCTGAGTTAGAAGTCACCAAACGACTGCAACAAATGATCTTGCCCAAACAATCAGAACTAGATAAAATTAAAGGATTAGAAATAGCTGGATATATGGAACCTGCCGATGAAGTGGGTGGCGACTACTACGACGTACTAACCCAAAAAGATCGGGTAAAAATTACCATCGGCGATGTTACGGGACATGGTTTAGAAAGTGGCGTATTAATGATTATGGCGCAAACCGCCGTCCGCACTCTCCAAAAAATGAACGAAACCGATCCGGTGAAGTTTCTTGATGTGTTAAACCGCACCCTTTATGCCAATATCGAGCGCATCGACTCATCTAAAAACATGACCTTGGTTTTGTTAGATTATCAAGATAGTAACTTTACCATCAGCGGTCAACATGAAGAAATAATTGTAGTCCGTACTGATGGTAACATCGAACGGATCGATACAATCGAACTCGGCTTCCCTCTGGGATTAGAGGAAGATATTGCTGATTTTGTTTCCCAAGTTCAAGTGCATCTTAATCCAGGGGATGTAGTAGTGCTTTACACAGATGGAATTACCGAAGCTGTAAATATAAATAAAGTGTATTACGGCATAGAAAGATTGTGCCAAGTGACCAAAGAAAATCGCCACAAAACGGCTGAAGAAATTCGACAAGCAGTAATTGATCATCTGCTGCAACATATTGACAAACATAAAGTTTTTGACGACATTACGTTGGTAGTCCTAAAACAGAAATAACGCAAGTTTGTAATTGGTAATTAGTAATTGGTAATTGGTAAATTGTTTGAGCGTCCGACGATCGAAACCGACTTCACGCCCAACAATTTGGGAAATGGTGCGCGGACTCACGAAGGTGCGATCGAAAGCTGAGCGCTACGTCTGTGCTAAGTTGGGCGATCGGGCGAATTGGTATTAGAGCTAATCGCAGGTTGAACAGACAAAACTTGCACTTTCATCGTCTTAATGAGTAATATCAAATCCGTTGGTATCGGAATTATTCATCTCTCTCTTCTCTGACTCTGTGTCCTCTGCGGTCTCTGCGGTTAAATCATTCCAAAATTAGACATCTCATTAAAAGCTAAGTCTAAATCCCCCTTTCCTGCCAATAACAGTAAAAGGGAGATTTAGGACGATCGCTAAAGCGTCAAAGACTGAGGATTTGTCTCAATCAACTTCGCTAAATCTTGCAAGAAAGACGCAGCATCAGCACCGTAAATAATCCGGTGATCGCAAGTAATATTCACCTGCATTTGGCGCTTCACTCCCATCAAACCATCTTCATTAGCCACTACTTGCGGCCGCGAAGAGCCGATCGCCAAAATCGAGCCTTGATTCGGCGGCAAAATCGCGTCAAACTTGTCTACTCCAAACATTCCCAAATTGGAAAGAGTAAAAGTCCCCGTGCTGTATTCATCAGGCTTTAACTGCTTGGTGCGGGCGCGATCGACTAAATCCTTCCAAGTGCGGGAGAGCGAATAAATATCGAGGCGATCGGCATTTTGCAACACCGGCGTAATCAAACCACCGCCATCCATCGCCACCGCTACCGCCACATTAATATCAGCGCGGTATTGAATTCCCGACTCCACATAAGAAGCATTCAGCAGAGGATGTTTTTGTAAAGTTACAGCTACAGCCTTCGCCAGCATAGCCGTCATCGTGACGCCCTTCGACTTAATTTGTTTGTAGAGTTTGTCCAGATTATCAGTAGTAATTGTGTAACCGACGCGGAAAGAAGGCACGCTCAAACTTGCTTCCATATTCCGCACCACCGCATTTTGCAGCGCATTCATCGGTACTTTTTGGCCCGAAAGTGCGATCGCCGGGACTGGTGCGGGTGCGGGTTTGGCTGCTGCGGGGGCGGGTGCTGCAGATGCCGGTGCGGGTGCTGCGGGAACTGTTACCGCTTGCTGAACCGGAGCTGGTTGAGCTTTGCCGGCTGCTGCTTCCACATCCTCTGCGACAATGCGACCGTTGGGCCCGCTGCCTTTGATAGAATTCAAATCTACTTTAAACTCTTTGGCTAATTTGCGAGCGCGGGGAGAAACGACGCTGCGGCCGTTTTGGCGACTAACATTTTGCTGTAAACCTGCTGAGGATGTAGCTGCGCTGACAGGAGCGGGGCTGGGAGCCGGGGCTGCGGCTGCGGTTGGGGCGGCGGCTCCTTGCTGCTGAGCTGTGGCGATTTCGGCTTCCGTTTCTGCTACCAGGGCGATTGCCGCCCCCACCGGAGCAACTTCGCCCGCAGGTACGATAATTATTGCTAAATAGCCTTCGTAGAAAGACTCCACGTCCATGTCGGCTTTGTCGGATTCAACGACTACCACCGTTTCGCCTTTTTCTACTTTGTCTCCGGCGGATTTGACCCAGGAAACAATTTTGCCCTCTGTCATGGTAGAACTCAGGGCTGGCATGAAAACTTCGCGAATCATCTGTAAAAAGTCCTTTTGTGTTGGTAATAGGTAATCGGTATTTGGCAATTGAGCATTGGCGATCGGCCACCGGCAATACTTATTATTATGCCAGTGTCTCGCATTCTTGATGTGTGACTGTTGACTCAAAATCAATTGCCAATTACCGATCGCCAATTACCACTTACCAATTTCTAAATATCACCTCGAATTTCTTCGACTATGCCGTCGCGGAGGAGAATTTCTACTTGCATTTTTTGAATCAAGTTTTCTCCCATCCCGACAGTGAACGTGCCGTCAATTTGACCTTGACTCACTTCTTGTTCCAGGTCTAGCACCTGCACTTGCTGAAGCTGTTGCAGGTTTTGGTTTTTCTGTTCTAGCAGTTCGCTTTTTCTTTGATTCACCTGCACTTGAATGTTTTCTATTTGCTGCATTACTTGCGGGCCTGGGGGCTGCAAATTTGACTTTTGGATTTCTGAAATCATCCGCTGCCCTTGCATTTCTAACTGTTGTAGCTGAGAGTCTATTTGGTTGATTTGGGCTTGGAGTTGCTGTTGAGCTTCTTCTTTCCAGCGAGGAGTAACGACGACTTTAACGTTAATCGATCGCTTCAAGAGTAATTGTGGTTCCATAAAAAAGTTGTTGCTTGTCAATTAGGAATTAGGCATTAGTCATGAGTCATTAGTTGGTAAACCTGAACTAATGGCCCAGGACTGAGGACTCGGAATCGGGACTCGGGTGTTGGGATAATTTTTTCTTTTCCATTCCCCAAGTCCAGCGAATATTTCAAAACATCCCGTCAATCATATCGCGGTAGTGTTGCGTCACAACCGGGCGCTTAATTTTCAGGGTCTGGGTCAACATTCCATTCTCGATCGAAAATGGCTCCTGAATCAAGCGGAACGGGCCGATGCGATCGTCCGCGCGGTATCCAGGGCGATTTTGCACCTCTCGGTTCAATTCTTTGCGAAATAAATCTTGAATTGTCTTGCTATTCCAGTCAATTTCGTGTAAGGGGGGATTTTGAGTTTCTGCCCATTTCTGCACGGCTTCTGCATTGGGGACAATTAAGGCGCCGACGGATTTCTGGTCTTGACCTACTAGCATAATTTGGTCGATGTAGGGGCTGCGGACGCAGGCGTCTTCTATGGGCTGGGGTTCGATGTTTTCGCCGTTGGTGAGGACGATCGTATCTTTGGCCCGCCCGGTCAAGATTAAGTCGTTTCCCGGTGTCAGCCAGCCCAAATCCCCGGTGTCGAACCAGCCTTCGGAGTCGATCGCCTTGGCAGTCGCTTGGGGATTAAGATAATAACCTGCCATGATTTGCGGCCCGCGCGCCAATACTAAGCCGCGCTGGCCTGTGGGCAGTTGCTGTCTGGTTTCTGGGTCTACTATTTTAATTTCCGTATGGGCAATGGGCTGTCCTGCGGAACCTTTAAGATTGTGCCAAGGGCGGCGCACAGTTAAAACCGGCGAAGTTTCGGTTAAACCGTATCCCACCAACAAACCGATATTCGCTATTTCAAAGAAATTGTCTAAATGCGTTGCCAAAGAACCGCCGCCGCTAATTGCCCATTTTAAGCGTCCTCCCGTAGCTTCCCTGACTTTTTTGTAAACCAATTTTTCTGCCAGGCCGTGTACGGGCGACCACAGAATGCTTTTGATGCGGGCGATTAGTTTTTCGGAAGCAGAAGCCGGTTTCAAACTGAGAGTTAATCCTTGGGAAATGCGGCGGTTCTCGATGTATTGCTGGCTGGCAGATAACAGGAAATTCACCAATTTTTGTTTGTTAGGCGGCTGTTCCCGAAATTGCTTTTGTACGGCCTCATAAATCGATTCCCAGATGCGCGGAACGCTGACCATGTACTGGGGTTTGTAAGTTTTAAAGTCTTGTTTGAAATAGCGAATATTGGTGTAAATTTGCGTGCATCCTTGGGAAAGCAGGAAGTATTCGACGCTGCGTTCGTAGGCGTGCCAACTGGGCAGAATGCTGAGGACGCCGTCGCCGCCTTCGGGCTGGAGAATTGTGCCCAAGGTGTTGAGTTGGTGCAGCAGATTGCCGTGAGTCAGCATGACGCCTTTGGGTTTGCCGGTGGTGCCGCTGGTGTAGAGGAGGGTGGCGAGGGTTTGAGGCTTGTGGTTGGTGGGTTTGAGGGGACGGTTTGCCCCTGTGGTCATCACTTGGGAAAATTTGACTGTGCTTAGGGTTTGGCTGGTTTCCGGTTCTTCGTCGGAGAGGAGGACGATGAGTTGGATGGGCAAATCTGGGAGGCGGTGTTGCAGTTTTTTGAGTAATGCCAGGTTTTCGACTACCAAGGCGGTGCTGCCGCTGTCTTGGATGATGTACAGGAGTTCTTCGGGGTCGGCGGTGGCGCCTCGAACGGCGTTGGCGCCCCCGGCCATCATGATACCTTGGTCGGCTATCAGCCAGCGGGGACTGTTGTCTGCGAAGACGGCGACGCGGGGAGGGACTGCTTCTTCGGGATTTGGTTCGATGCCTAGGGCTTGGAGGCCGGCGGCGAATTGCTGGATTTGTTGGTACAGGTCGGTGTAGGTCAGCTTGATTTCTGGCTGGGTGTGGGGGTCGTGGAGGGCGACGGTTTGACCGAATTTTTGTTTGACGATCGCCCAAATTTCGGGTATCGATCGAATGGAACTGTAATCGATTAGCTTGCTGAGGTTCGCGCGTTCGCGATCTGCCATTTGAGATGATGCGTAAGATGCTGTGCTGTTCATAAGGTATTTTCCTGAGTTTGTGCAGATAAAGTTATTGGCTATAAGTTTAATATCACAGTTATTTTAGAACTATCTGGCAGTCTCGTGACAGTTTACCAACGTGCCATTGTCTATTCAGGAAATTAGAGGTACAAGATGATGAAACTTATAGTTGCACAGAAACACATAAATTTAGCAAGTTTGATAGTAGTTGCTTTGAGTGCGATCGTAGCATTATCTGGAACTAGCCTCGGAGTGAAGGCCGCAGAAGTGCGATCGGGAAACAGAACGTTTGCTGATTGGTGTCGCGAAAAAGCTTCCTTGAGTCCTGAAGTTAAACATACAGTAGAAGTGCTGTTGGAGAAAGCAGGAGCCACTGAGTGCGATGAAGCTAATCAGAAACTTTCGAGTCTCGCAAACCTCAGCCTCGAAAACAATAAAATCAGCGACATCAAACCCCTAGCATCCTTGACTAACCTGAGTGTACTATCCCTCGACAACAATCAAATTATAGACATTAAACCGCTAGCATCCTTGACTAACCTGAAAGGGCTGAGCTTGAACGACAATCAAATTATAGACATCAAACCGCTAGCATCCTTGACTAACCTGACTGAGATCCTCCTCAGCGACAATAAAATCAGCGACATCAAACCGCTAGAATCTTTGACTAATCTAACTTGGCTGTTCCTCAGCGACAATCAAATTATAGACATCAAACCGCTAGAATCCTTGACTAACCTGACTGTTCTCGGTCTCAAAAACAATCAAATCAAAGATATCAAACCGCTAGAATCATTGACTAAACTGACTAGGCTGTTCCTCAGCGACAATGAAATCAGCGACATCAAACCGCTAGAATCCTTGACTAACCTGACTGTTCTCGGTCTCAACACCAATAAAATCAGCGACATCAAACCCTTACAATCCTTGACTAAACTGGATTATCTCGATCTCGACAACAATAAAATCAGCGACATCAAACCCTTACAATTATTGACTAAATTGACTAAACTACACCTCACAAATAATCAAATCAGTGACATTAAATCTTTGCAATTTTTGACAGAATTGCGTGCTTTATATCTCAACGAAAATCCAATTTATCCCAAAACTTGTCCTCTCAAGCCAGAGTCTATCTGTAAGTGGTAACTCTAGAATTAAATGCTAAAACTTTCCCACAGTTCGGAAATAGGGTGTAATTTGCCTTCTTTAATTTGCTGGAGGGAGTTACAGAGGCTGGCTAAGACGAGTTCGGCAGGATCGTCATCGGGATCTGCGGGCGGGGGGACAATATGGCGACTGATTAATAGTTGGTAGAAGTCGTCCACAGACATTACAGCGAGTTGAGCGGCTTTATCGAGACTGAGGCTGTGCTGCTGATAAAGTACGATCGCCAATTCTATCCTCACATCGGCTTCAGTCAGGGGGAGATTGTCGGGAAGGTCGATCGTAATTTGCATGATTTATAGTACATTTTAATTTCAATTGTCTCTGAAGTGCGATCTTACAGATTCATTAAACTTTGATTCATTGTTTCTGCCTGTTCCTAACTTTTACAGCTATTGTGCAAAAGGCATTTGGGAAGTCGCAATGAGTAACGTGCAGGCTGCTCAATTACTAGCAGTTGCCTTGACTGAGCACAACTCAGGTGAAGCGGCATGAAATAGGGTGAATTCAACAACAGATGATAGGGCTAAGATGTGCCGAAAAGTACCCTTCCTCCCATCCCCAAAAGAATTTAACTCGATTGTGCGGCGGCAATCGCTGGGGAGCATCTCATATTTGTAAAAACACTTTTTCTGGCTCCTTCCTTCTTCCTTCTTCCTTCTTCCTCTTTTCTCCTGGCTCCTGACTCCTGACTCCTAACTCGAATTTCTAGCGGAGGGCGGCTTTCATTGAGATGCTCTCAATCGCTGGATTCTGCATAGTTAATTAGTCGCCACAAGTGTCTGGCATTGCATCACAGTAATTAACCGCGAAATCACCACCGTCAATCTTGGTTTCAACAGTGTCAGTAATTGAAAATACAAAGACTTGCCACCGCCCGTCGGGATGACAATCATCATATCCAGTTTTTGTAAAGCAGGTTCGACAATTTCCTGAGTTGGTTGTTGGATTCTACACTATTCCATGCTTTTGGAGAACCAATACACTGAGTGCGATCGCACAAAATTCGTTAAGCAGAGAAACCCATACTTTTAATCGGGGCTTAGACCGATAGTGATGGGTAGCGATAGTGATGGGTTTGGGCCCTCACAGAAGTCACCCCCAAATGGAAGACCGTTATCAATAGCAAAACTTTCCATCTTACTTTAATCCGTTACATACCCAGATTAGATGGTCAATTATTTGCTTGAATTACTGCTACAAATTAACAGCCATCAATATTTCTTTACAATCTTCGGAATCGGGACTTCACAAACAAGCGTCAAAAATTGATGGTTTTTGAATCCTGAATGTAAATTTGTGCGTATATATACGTATACCGGCCACAACAGTTGCCTTCGCAACTTCACACAATCTTCATAAATTTCCCGTATAATTACGGTTAGTTTATAAAGATTAGGTAAAGATTACCCTTGAAGGTAGCCAAAATCACGATTCTGTAAGTTAAACTGGGAGCCAGCCAAAACCACACTTACGTAATTAGCACAAAATCCTGAAAAAACGCAATTTTATATATCCTAAAGGCGTTGAAGGGATGCCGTAACCAAGGGGTGTTAGTCGGACATATCGACAAACAGTTTTTAAGCCAACTAAATTGCAACTAAACAAATAAAAATTGCTTATAACCGGGTTAGTTGTAATTCAAAAAAAATGAAACATTTTTTTGACAGGGTAAGTTATGAAAAAAAATTTAGGGGTTAAAAATCACATTTTTAAAACCCGAGAAGCCTTGGAAAATTTCCCGTCTATTCAGAAAATTTTCGAGGAAGTCGGTGCAGGATCGACAGTAGTGGCGAAATTAAATACAGCCTCTGAAATTTGCGAGTGTCAGATCGGGGATGAAATCACTCACTATCAAACATCAGATAGCAACAATTTCGTTGAAAAAGAACAGAGCGATTCCCTACGGGATAGCTTCGCTTCACGCAATTTTTATTTAGTTTGTGAGGGAAGAGTCAGGCTGCTAGCGGTAGAAGCGTCTCAACAGCAGGAAATTTCGGCGGTGGTACTGGAAGTCGGAGCAATATTTGGGACAGATAACCTATTTATTGAAAACGGACTGCCTTACAGGGCAATTGCAGCCGGCACTTGCCAAATCTGTCGAATTGCGGCAACCACAATGCAGCTTATTTTAGAAGAATCCCCGCAACTGCAACAGCACTTGCAGCAACAATTTCAAGAGCGACAGCGGTTAATATTTTTCAAGACACAAACAGATTTGCGATCGCTCCCTCCCCACCAACAACAGCTTCTGTGGCCCCACTTACTTCCTTACATAGAAGAAAGCCGAATTCCGGCCGGAGTTTCCCTCGCTGAGCATTGCCAAAACTCCAACAATCATTTTTGGCTCCGCAGCGGTCAAATTCAAGGTCAAGCACCGCCAATTCTCGGTAGTAAATGGGAACATTCAGATGTAAAGAGCGACTGGATAGCGGTAACAGACCTGATAATTTACCAGCTTAGCAGCGAACAGTGGGAAATCGCCAAAGCCCGAATTAGTTCCGAAAGTAATTCCCGCCCTAAAATCATCCGCAAACCTCCAATTTTAAGCTTGGTAACGCCGCCCCAAGATGCCAGATCTACCTCACAAACCGAGCCATCAAAATTAACCGCAGTTGCTCAGCAAAAACCCGCAGCCGGAATCATCAGCTTTCCCAAACCCAAGCAGCGGCGCTGGTTGAGCAGCCGACACCCATTCATTCAACAACAGAGCGCAGCAGATTGTGGAGCTACTTGCTTAGCCATGATTAGCGAATATTGGGGTAAAAAATTCAGCCTAAATTACTTGCGCGAATTGGCAGAAATCGGCCGCAGCGGCGCGTCGCTCAAAAGTCTGGCAAAAGCAGCGGAAAGGATGGGATTTCAAACCCGTCCTGTGCGAGCTTCTTTAACTCCGCTGCGAAATCAAAATCCCTGGATTGCTCACTGGCAAGGCAATCACTACGTGGCAGTTTATCGCTTTAAAAATCAACAGGTTTTAGTGGCCGATCCGGCGGCGGGCAAGCGGTGGATGAGCATTAAAAGTTTTACAGAAAATTGGACGGGGTACGCCCTAATTTTAGACCCAACAGCGGAACTATACCGCAATCACACTGCCGAACATCAAGGTATCAAACTTAAAAATTTTGTTGGCATAGTCTGGCCCTACCGCGCTGCGATCGCCCAAATTCTGATCCTCTCCTTGTTGCTCCAAATATTTGGTCTAGTTACTCCCCTATTTACCCAAGTAATTCTCGACCAAGTGGTTGTCAGCAAAAGCATAGTAACTCTGCACGTTTTTGCGATCGGACTGCTGCTGTTTAGTGTTTGGCGAACGCTGTTGGGTGCAACGAGACAGTATTTGCTGGATTATTTATCGAACCGCATTGACTTGACTTTAATTAGCGGCTTTATCAGTCACACTCTCAGTTTGCCGATCAAGTTTTTTGAATCTCGTCAGGTGGGCGATATCTTGACGCGGGTTCAGGAAAATCAAAAAATTCAGGCATTTTTGACTCGCCAAGCTATTACGACTTGGTTGGATGCTTTGATGGCTGTAGTTTACATCGGACTGATGGTTTACTATAACTGGCGTCTGGCGTTGTTGGTGCTAGCGTTGATTCCGCCGATCGTGATTTTGACTTTAGTGGCAACTCCGTTCCTGCGAAAAGTGTCGCGGGAGGTTTTTACCGAAAGTGCCAAGCAAAATTCATCTTTGGTGGAAATGATTACTGGGGTGGCGACGGTTAAGGCAACTGCTGCTGAGCGAGAAATGCGCTGGCGCTGGGAAGACCAATTAACCTGCATGATTAATGCTAAATTTCGCGGGCAGAAGTTGGCTAATTCTTTGCAGGCGATCGGGGGTGGGATTAATACTTTGGGCAGCACGGCTTTGCTGTGGTACGGGGCAATGCTGGTGATTCAAGACGAGTTGACGATCGGTCAATTTGTGGCTTTTAATATGATGATTGGGAGCGTAATTTCTCCTGTGCTTTCAGTGGTGGGACTTTGGGATGAGTTTCAAGAAGTGCTGGTTTCGATCGAGCGTTTGGATGATGTATTCTCTGCCCAACCTGAAGAAAGCCCTTACAAGCCAATGCTGGTGCTGCCTCGCATTCAGGGAAACGTTAAGTTTGACAATGTTTCTTTCCGTTATGCTCAGGATGAGGAACGCAATACGCTGCAAAATCTTTCCTTTGAGGTGCAAGCTGGAGAAACTGTGGCAATTGTCGGCCGCAGCGGTTCGGGTAAGAGCACTTTGGTAAAGCTGCTGCAAGGTTTCTATTATCCAGAAAAGGGGCGGCTGACAATTGACGGCCACGATATTCGGCACATTTCTTTGCAGTCGCTGCGAGTTCAGTTGGGTGTTGTTCCTCAAGATTGTTTCTTGTTTTCGGGAACGATTTTGGAAAATATTACGCTGTACAAAAACGGGCAGGGTGCTGATTCTACAAGTTTGGAAGAGGCGATAGAAGTGGCAAAGCTAGCAGAAGCTCATGCTTTTATTCAAGATATGCCGCTGGGTTATCAAACTCCTGTGGGGGAAAGGGGAACGAGTTTGTCTGGGGGCCAGCGACAACGAATTGCGATCGCCCGCGCTCTTTTGGGCGATCCCCGGATTTTGGTTTTGGATGAAGCAACTTCTTCGCTGGATACCGAATCTGAGCGCAGGTTTCAGCAAAATCTCGCCCGCATTAGTCGCGATCGCACTGCGTTTATTATCGCTCATCGGTTGTCTACGGTGCGTAATGCCGATCGAATTTTGGTTCTAGACAAAGGCATTTTAGCCGAACAAGGCAACCACGACGAATTGATGGCTGAACGCGGACTTTACTATCACCTCGCTCAGCAACAACTCGATATTTAAGTCATTAGTCATTAGTCATTAGTCAGTTGTCAGTTGTTAGTGGTTTGTTGTTATTAGCTAATGCCAACAGCCAACTACCAGCAGCCAACAGCGAACTGTCAACTTCCAACTGTCAACTGCCAACTGCCAAGAGCCAACAGTCAAGAGCCAACAGTCAACAGACTAATTTGGAGGAAATGCAATGTTTTCAGAAGATGTCAAAGAATTAGACCACGCTCCTAACGAAATAGGTGAAGTCTATGGGGGCGTAGCTTCTAGGCAAGAAAACGAACCCAGAAAAAAAGACCGCTCTTTAGAAGTAGTCGAATCTCAAAAGCGCTCCTCTCAAACTCATGACGGTATCAATATTGCCAAGTTACGGCAGCCTGATGCGAATAATTGGTCTACTTCTTTGCACTCGGTACTCGACCAGCCACCAGTATCTTTTCCGCAGCGGTTGATATTAGGAGGAATGGTTTTTTCCGTAGCTTTTGGAGCGTGGGCAACTTTGGGAAAAATTGACGAGGTTGGCCATGCTCAGGGCAAATTAGTTCCCAAAGGCGCTGTTTACAAAATTCACCCGACGGAGACGGGAAAAATTATTAACCTCGCTATCAAAGAAGGTCAAAAAATCAAAGCTGGACAATTATTAGCGGAATTAGACCCGTCGAATGCCCAGAGCGAGGTGGAGCGTCTTGAGAAAATTCTCGACGCTTATCGGATTCAATTGATGCAAGAGATGAGTTCGATCGAGAGAACTAAACTGGAAGTTGAAGCGAGCCAAGCTATTGCGGCTGCGGACAAGCGGGGGGCTGAAGCTGCGATCGCCCGTGCTCGCGCTTCAGCGGCCACCACGCAGTCTCAAATCGAGCAATTGCAAGCAGATGTAGTTTCTCAGCAAGCGCGGCAACAACAGCTCAAACCTCTGGAAAAGGATGTGCAAGACTTGCTCTCGCAACTGAATACAGATATTAACTCCCAGCAAGGGCGGCGCGATCAGGTGAAACCATTGCAACGCAAGACTCAAGAATTGCTCGCGCAATTGCAAGCAAAAGTAGCGGCTCACAAAGAGCGGATCGCGCGTCTCAAACCTTTGGTAGATGAAGGAGCACTGTCAAAAGACGTATTGTTTCAAGCTGAGGAAGCTCTGCGAGAAAGTGAAAATGCGGTGATTAGAAGCCAGTTGGGAGAGACAACTCAGGCTGACGATCGCGCCTTTGAAGTCGAGCAAACCGTGCGCGACAGGCAAAGTGCTGCCATCAGGAGTCAACTGTCTGATGCAACAGGGGTTAAGGAAAGGTTGTTTGAAGTCGAGCAAAATTTGCGCGATCGAACTAGCGCCATTTCTAGAACCCAAGGTGAATTAACTCAACAACTGGCAGAAGTCGATCGACTGCAAGCCGAAGCCGCCAGCAAACAAGCCGCAGCGCGCCAAATGCAGTTAGAAAAAGAGCAAAAAATTCAGCAGTTGGAAATGCAATTAAATCAAGTCAAATCCAAAATTGCCGAAACCCAAACCCTGCTCGATCAAGCAAAAAATCAGCTCAAACAAAGATTTCTCTACGCACCCGTCAGCGGAGTCATTTCCGCACTCAACGTTCACAACAAAGGCGAAGTAGTTCAACCGGGTCAAACTATTGCAGAAATGACTCCGAATCACGCTCCTCTGGTGCTGGAAGTGAGTTTGCCGAACCGAGAAGCGGGATTTGTCAAAACCGGAATGCCGGTGCAAGTCAAATTCGATGCTTTTCCTTATCAAAATTACGGCGTGATTCCGGGAAAAGTTTTATCTATTTCGCCGGATGCCAAAACAGACGAGCGATTGGGTGTTTTTTACCGGGTGGAAGTGAGTATGGATCGAGACTCAGTGAAAGCCAAAAACCAAACCTGGAAACTCAAAGCTGGCCAAACAGCTTCTGCGGAAATTGTCATTCGCCAGCGCAGCATAGCCGACATTTTGCTTGATCCTCTCAAGCAGCTACAAAAGGGCGGCATGAGTTTGTAGAACTTAGTTAAGTGGTTGTTGTCCTTTGTCACTCTTTATACACAAAACAGGATAAAATAATGAATTCCCAATTTCACCATTCTGCCAATCATTCCCAAGTTGGAATCAAACCAGAACAATTGGATGAGATAATTTCAGCCATCCTGGCAGGAAAGTATTCTTGGGCTTGTTTTTTACTTTTGCGGTGCACGGGTTACAACCCCCTCGACTATATCCCTTACCGTACTTCCAACCGCTTGCTTAAGGAAAACAGTCAAATCGGCAAGTCGAGTAAATCGGAAGCTAAGCCTGCATTGGGTAAAATTGCTGATTTAGATTATGTGGAAGTGGTGAGGGAAAAACGAGCCGGAGTTCGAGGGGGTTATGTAACAGAGGCTTTTACCGAGTTGCACTCAGATACCGCAGGTTTTGGACTTGAAGTCAAGGAAGGGCAATATCTCTCGATGCCGAAGGTTGAGTGTTTGCCAATTCCAAGTCAAGGATTTTTTGCGGGATTTAAGACGCGCTTGTTTAATTTGGCGGGTAAGTAATTTAGTCGAGAGATCGACAACCCGATTGCGGGCGTTGGGTGTACCAATTCTTTGGTTGACTCACCGCGGGCGATCGGGTTTTTGAGTGTCGAACATCCGCACTTCCGATAAATCTGCCAAAATGGCAACCTCGTGTGGCGATCGTACCTAATACTTTGTTAAGTAGGTCAACCTAAAAAAAGGGAATACCCAGATAAGCTGTTCGGCATTTAAAGGACTTGCGTAAGGTGCGTCAGCATCTAAGGTTTTCCGTTTCAGCGTAAGGGTTCACTCCTGACGCACCCTACTAGCCTCGTTACTGGTTTAAATGCTCCACAGCTTACCCGACTTCTTTAAGAAGTCGGGTATCTAAGATAATAACCTTTTACGTTGACTCAATCTCAAATCTCAAATCTCAAATCTCAAATCGGTTGACCTGTAATTCCTGCGGTTTAGCCTGGGCAGTCTTTATCTATACAAGTTATCAATTGAGCTAAATACTACAATCTTCCAGTCTCGTTAATAAACTCTAAAACGAGGCTGATTTTTGTATTTCAAAATACCTCGATTTTTTGTAGCTTTTGGACGAATAATTTACAAATATTCATGAATTTGAATTTACATTTTAATTTTCACAAATCTGCCAAATTGGCAACACAGCTCTAATTAGTCCAGATATATTAGGTACATCGAAAGCAAACAAGATTGCTTCGAGCAAGCACTTAACCAACAAGGGAAAAAACCATGATTATCTCTGACCTGAACCATGTCGAAGTTGTTTCCGAAGCAACCAGAATCGAAGGCGGTTTCACTGAATTTGATTTGATTGTCGGCCTAGTTTCATTCGGTTCATTCACTGCTGGCGTAGCAATTGGTAACGTAGCGGTAGCCGACGCTGGTGCCGATGCGATCGGTTATGGCTCATTTACCAAGGCTGCTACCAGCACATTTACGACTCCTTTTTCGAGTTCATCCGGTGCATTTTCCGTATCGGTTTCCGATTAAAAATTTGTCGCCAGTTGCTAGTTGAATAAGTCCGAACTGCTGGCAGCAAAACGATAGAATTACACAGTTTTTTAGTCAAACAAACCTGCAATAGTAAAGGCAAAAAACCATGATTATCTCTGATCTGAACCATGTAGAAGTTGTGTCCGAAGCAACCAGAATCGAAGGCGGTTTCACAGAATTTGATTTGATTGTCGGCAACGTTTCTTTCATTTCACTGACTGCTGGTCTAGCAATTGGTAACGTAGCTGTAGCCGACGCTGGTGCCGGTGCGATCGGTTATGGCTCATTTACCAAGGCTGCTACCAGCACATTTACGACTCCTTTTTCGAGTTCATCCGGTGCATTTTCTGTATCGGTTTCCGATTAGGAATTCAGTCGCCCGCTGCTAGTATAATTAAGTCCGCACTACTGGCAGCGGAACGATAAAATTACACATTTCTCAAGTCAAAAATACAGGCGTATCCAAGAATAATAATCAGATAAAGGTAAAAATCAATGAGAATTGAGGATTTGACATATTTGGATAAATTTTCTGACGAAGGCAATATTGTTGGCGGTTTTGCTTCAGTCGATATCAGTGTTTTTACCTCCGCGATCGGTGCATTCACCTCAACTGCTGCTAATTCTCAGTCTTGGGCAGTATCTTCGCCTTACGGTGGTTCTCTAGCGGTTGGTTACGGTCAGGTATTTGCGATCGCCTACACTCCCCCGTCATTTCCCAAGTTCCGAAACTAGATTCCGTGAATAATAGAAATTAAATAATTTTTATTATCTCGATAGGGTAATGAAATCAAAATAAAAATGTATAGCTCCATTGCTTTGACCCAGAGCAATCTTCAGTTGATTTATCCAGCTTAAAACAAATTTTAAGGAGATTAACAGCGATGCCTCAATTAGACGCATCTGCTCCTCCTACCCTAACGGTCGGTAGCAGCAGTCCAAGTGGCTCTAGCTTGTTAGCGGGTGGAACTGGTGCAAGTAATAGTGAACTTACTAACTATTCAG
Source organism: Microcoleus sp. Z1_B2 (assembly GCF_036700325.1). NCBI lineage: Bacteria > Bacillati > Cyanobacteriota > Cyanophyceae > Oscillatoriales > Microcoleaceae > Microcoleus > Microcoleus sp. Z1_B2. The sequence goes on along the minus strand of NZ_JAUBOQ010000015.1, from coordinate 119,791 downwards.
CATCTTCAGAACCAGCCCCAACAGCTAACATTTCTACTCCCAGCGAGGTTTCAGGAGGCAGCAGCAGTTCTGCCAAATCCACTTCATCCACTTCGGACAGCGGTGCAGGGAGTACAAGTAGTGCGACAGGTACTTCTCCAACGGGAGAATCTAGCAACAGCAGCCAAACAGTCTATACTCCGGGAGCCACCTCCAGCAGCGGTAGCGCTACAGCTACAGCCTCGGCGGGGGCTTCTCCGACGACAAGTGCCACAACTTCAGCCCCGGCAGCAACACCAACACCAACACCAACACCAGCACCAGCACCAGCACCAACACCTGCACCTGCACCTGCACCTGCACCTGCACCAGCACCTGCACCTGCACCAGCACCTGCACCGTTAGGAGACAGCAGCGGTGCCAGCAGCAGCGCGACAGCGACTTCTCCGACAGGGAACAGCAGCAGCAGCAGCAGCACTCAGACAGCATCGACTCCCGGCGACACTTCTAGCAGTGCGAGCGCCTCAGCTAGCAGCGGTTTAGATACTCCGCCAACTACTAGCGCCACAGCACCTGCACCTGAACCAGCACCAACACCTGCGCCCTCAGAGAGTAGCAGTTCGAGCGAAACGAGCTCGATCGCCAATAATCAAGGCGTTACTAACAACAGCAGCGCGACAGTAACTTCCCCCGCAGGCAGTAGCACTAGCACTCAGACAGCCTATACTCCGGGAGCTACTTCTGGGAGTGCAGAAGCAACCGCTGCTACAGGCGCTCCACCAACAACTAACATCGCAACACCAGCGCCAACACCAACACCAGCGCCAACACCAGCGCCAACACCGCCAACACCCTCAAATAATCAGGATGCGGGTACGGGTGGTGGTGGCAGTAGCGCGATCGCTTCTAATCCGACAGATAACAGTAACAGCAATAATTCGATCGCACTTCCCGGTAACAATGCCAACAGCAATGCTGAGACAACGCCGCCTCCAGAAATGATCGCCCCAGAAAACTATCCTGACGCATTAACTATCAGCTATGACAGCAATGGCGACGGATATTGGCTCGGCACCAACGAGAGCGATGTGATTACTGGCGATAGCGGGAGCGATCGAATTTTTGCAGGAAGCGGCGACGATATTGTCACAGGTAACAAAGGTGATGATGCGATTCATGGAGGCGATGGCAACGACACTTTGCGGGGAGGAAAAGGTCAAGATTTGCTGATTGGTGACAACGGCGACGATTTTCTTTGCGGCGACTTCGGCACCGATACATTGATTGGAGGTAGCGGCGCTGATACCTTTGCCTTTAGATCCGAAACAGCGAGTGCAGCAGCTAATCCATTGTTAGCCGATCGAGTCGTTGATTTCAATTTCGCTCAAGGCGATCGAATTGGGCTGACAGGGGGACTTTCGGTAACAGACTTGACACTCGTCGCGTTTGATACTGACGGTGACGGTACGACAGACGCCACTCTGCTTAAGTTTAGTTCAAATAATGGCGATCGAATTTTAGCTGTTGTTTTGGGAACAGTTAACGCAGCGGGTGCAACAACTTTGAGCAATGCTGATTTTATTAGTTTGCCAAATGACATCTTGTAGCTAACCCTTAACCGTTAACCCCAACTACCCCGCAGGAATCTTCGGGGGATGAAGTTAATAAATTCATATAGGTTGAGAGAGAAAGATGAAAGACTTTTACGGGCCAATGATTGAAGCAAGTGAAATCATCGAACTACTCAAACAAGAGATGCAATTAAAAACATTTAGTCAAAAGGTTTTGCATAAAAAAGTTATTGAGAAAGCAGCCAAGGAACGGGAGTTAACTGTGACTCCAGACGAAATTCAAGCTGTGGGCGACCAACTCCGCCGCGAGAAGCGTTTGGAGAAAGCGGCGGACACGATTGCTTGGCTGGTCGATCAGATGATTTCTGTAGAAGATTTAGAGGCCGGGATTCGCGATCGGCTTCTCAGCCAAAAACTAGCCGAACACTTATTCAGCAAAGAAGTAGAAAAGATTTTTGTTCAAAACAAATTGCAATTCGACCAAATAATTCTTTATCAAATAATTGTTGCCAACCCCCAGCTTGCTCAGGAACTATTTTATCAAATTCAAGAAGGAGAAATCAGCTTTTTCGATGCTGCTCACCTTTACGATATTGACGAAAATCGTCGGCATATATGCGGTTGCGAAGGCAAGGTTTATCGGTGGGGTTTAAAACCAGACATAGCCGTCGCCGTATTTAGCGCTCAACCCGGAGAAGTAATTCGTCCAATTGAAACAGAACTAGGATATCACTTGTTTCTGGTTGAAAAGTTTCTCCCAGCGGAATTAACCCCTGAACGGTATCAAGAAATTTTGCACAATCTGTTTAACGAATGGCTGGCTAACGAAGTCAACCATTTATTGTACACTTCTAAAGTGTAGAAACTTAATTTCTCGCCGTCAAAAACCCCTATATATAATTTTGCCAAAACAAAGTACAATGCTAAAACTTAGGGTACTTCTGGGTGAAGAGAGAGACTTAATATCGTTTCCGGCTGCATCAATATTATTCAATCCTTGGGGCTGTGCGTGAGTGTAAACAGTCTCATGCTTGTGCATTTAAATATTCCTCCCTCTCACGCACTCTACTACTTAGATAAAAACTGGTTTTACGAGGTACTTATAGCTCAATAAGGTTCAGTTAAAAAGGTATTTTATCGCCCTAGCAGCTCACGAAAATTGAGAACAAAAGAAAGTCTCGGCGATAGCTTCTGGATTGCTTCGTACCCTCGCAACTGCGCGAATCATAGCGAACAATGACACACTTAGCTAACCCAAGCTTACTGACTTATAGCCCTCTTAAAATCACTTGTTAAATTTAAGTTTTGCCCACCCCCTATACGCCAGCTAGCAAAGCCAAATGAAAAAAATATATCTGTTAAAAACGCCACTCTAATATATTATCCCAAAAGCTACTTTTTGCATTCTCATTTTTCCCTCCTCTCTATTAATTATCTGCGTCCATCAGCGTACATCTGCCTACATCTGCGGTTAAAAACCGACATAATTTTGCCGCCACCAAGCCCGCACAAACTTAATTTCCTCAAACGTATAACGTTCTTCCAGAAAATCATAAATTGCTCTCAGTTTTTCATCCCCCATAACTTCAATAGCGTACACTATCGCCTGCTGGCGTTCCGATTCAACCAACAAATTTATATCAACTTCCCGGCCCATTTCCATCAATTCTATCAGATGCCCAGAAATAGTATTAGGACTCATACCCCGCGCATTAGCTATTCCTTGAACTGTCAAACCTTGTCGGTATAATTCCCAAGTTTGCATCTGCGAATAAGACGCAACGTTGGAAAGATTTGGAAGATTAGCGACATCAGAAGATGCAGCACCACTTGGCAATCCTTGTTCTTGGCAAAAAGTGCGAATCGCCTCCAAGAAAACCTTACCGTACTTATCTCGCTTGTTGCTACCAACGCCGTAAACTTCCTCGAATTCTCTGAGATTTTGCGGGCGTTTTTCTGCCATATCTCGCAAGCTTTTATCGGCAAAAACTACGTAAGGTGGCACAAATTGTTCGTCGGCAATTTGTTTGCGTAGTGTCCGCAGTATGCTAAATAAAGCTTCTACTTCTACTGCCAAAGACCGAACTTTCGCCTGTACTTCCCGTTGGGGTTCAATGGCGATTTCAACTGTGCGCTGACGTTTCATAATTTCCCAACTTTTTTCATTCAGTTTCAAAATGGGAAATCCGTCTGTTCTTTCCTCTAAAAAACCTTGATTTAACAGGGAACGACTCAATTTTTTCCAATCGTCTGCACTTCTATCTTTGCCAATTCCGTAAGTAGAAAGTTTGTGGTGCTGGTATTGCAATACTTTTTGATTTTTGGAACCGCGCAGCACGTCAATAATGTGATTCATGCCGAATTTTTCTTGGCATCTGGCGACGCAAGAAAGAAATTTCATTGCCTCAATCGTCCAATCTTCTACGGGTTTTTGGTTGCAACAGTTATCGCAAGTACCGCAGTTTCCGGGGAATGAATCGCCAAAATAACTTAACTGGATTGTGCGACGGCACTCGGTGGATTCTGCATAGTTGATTACTCGACGCAACTGTTGGCGGGCAATTCGTTGTTCTTGCGGGTCAGGTTTTTGCTCGATGATGTAGTCGATCATTTTGACATCGCCGTAGCCGAAAAATAAGCTGCAATGGGCGGGTTCGTTGTCTCGGCCTGCGCGGCCGGATTCTTGATAGTATCCTTCGAGATTCTTGGGTAAGTCGTAGTGAATTACAAACCTCACGTCTGGTTTGTTGATGCCCATACCGAAGGCTATTGTGGCTACCATTACTTGCACGTCGTCGCGAATGAAGCGGGTTTGATTGGTGGCGCGATCGACATCGTTCATGCCGGCGTGGTATGGTAAGGCTTGGATGCCACTTTGTTGCAATTTATAGGCAACTTCGTCAACTTTTTTGCGGCTGAGGCAATAGATAATTCCCGAACCGCCTTTTTTTTGGATGATTTGCAAAACTTCGGCAAAACTGTGTTTGGTTTTGGGGCGAACTTCGTAGTATAAATTGGGGCGGTTGAAGCTGGCGACGTGGATGTAGGGATTTCGCAGAGTTAGCTGCTGGATGATGTCTTGGCGGACGCGCTCGGTGGCGGTGGCGGTTAGTCCCATAATGGGAATGTCGGGATATCGATCGCGCACTCGCTGCATTTGCCTGTATTCTGGTCGAAAGTCGTGCCCCCATTCCGAAACGCAGTGGGCTTCGTCGATCGCAAATGCCGAAATTCCTAACTTATTTGCTACTATATCTAAAAACGGTAAAAATCTCTCACCGAGCAAGCGTTCGGGTGCAACGTAGAGCAATTTAATCTTACCTTCGAGAATTGCTGTTTCGCGCGATCGGGTTTCCTGAGAGCTCAAAGTGCTGTTGAGAAAAGTCGCCCCAATTCCATTATCCTGCAAAGCCTCCACCTGGTCTTGCATCAGAGCAATTAACGGCGAAACAACCACTGTCAATCCCGGTTTCAACAGTGCCGGTAATTGAAAACACAAAGACTTGCCACCGCCCGTCGGCATGACAATCATCATATCCCGTTTTTGTAAAGCAGCTTCGACAATTTCCTGCTGTCCCGGACGGAAAGAGTCATAGCCAAAAAAATGTTTAAGAGCTTGTTCCAGGGACAGTGGCACAGAAGATATTGGCGGATGAGACGCTGGCATTTGCAGTAGTTGGTTGTTGGCTTCTCAACTATTCTATGCCTTTTGAGCACAAATACAGTTACAATAATTGAGAATCTCAATTTAACCAGAAAAACTGATGCCGAAAGCAATTTGGAATGGTGCCGTTTTGGCCGAGAGCGACAAGTGCGAAATTGTAGACAACAACTATTATTTCCCCGCCGATGCCATCAACCGTGAGTATTTCAAAGACAGCAGCACTCACACTACTTGCGGTTGGAAAGGTGTTGCTAGTTACTACAATGTCGAAGTCGGCGGACAAGTTAATAAAGATGCTGCTTGGTACTATCCAACTCCAAAAGATGCTGCTAAAAATATTGCCGGATATATTGCTTTTTGGAAAGGAGTTAAGGTAGAGGCTTAGGTTTTTTCCGCAGGTTTGTTAGCTGGCGATTCCGACAGGCCGCCAGGGAATTAATTCCCTGGCTCATAGCTGAAGTCGTCTTAAGACGACTGTGGAAATTAGGGAGGAATAACATAAGTTGCGATGAGTTCAAATAGAAATAATATCTAATATCTACTGATAGCGATTGCTCCTATGATAATTGTCAATCCTTTAAAATATAGGACAGAGCTTAATTAAATTCAATACCATAACCGCTATATTTAACAGTCCTCTTTGAGAGGACTTTCGCTCTCTCGACGGGGGTTTTGAACCCCCGGCGGACTGTTGGAGAAGCGAAAGCATCCTCAAAGTTTAATCGTTTTCCCAAACGGCGACAGCTTCCGAACCCAAACCACGGCGAACAACAATCGGTTCGCTTTGTGTCAAATCGAGAATGGTAGAAACTTGATATCCCGGATCGGAACCGTCATCGACAATGATATCTACTAACTTTGAAAAACAATCAAAAAGTTCAGCTTTGCCAAAACTTTCTGCTTTTTCTGCTGGCACCGGTGCAGCACCTTCATCATCGGTGGTAATGTGAGCGGATGTTGAAATAATTGGATTTCCCAAGGCTTCCAACATGGTAAAACAAAGCCGCTGGTCTGGAACGCGAATTCCCGTGGTTTTGCGCTTTGGGCTCATTACCAACCGTGGCACTAACTTGGTAGCTGGCAGCAGAAATGTATAAGGCCCTGGTATTAACCGCTTGATAATTCTGTATGCTTCATCGCTGACTGTAGCATAGTCGGTGATATTTGATAGAGAGGAACACAGGAACGTTAAAGGCTTATCATTGGATAGTTGCTTGATCTGCCTGACTCGTTCTACAGCAGACTTGGAGTTGAGATCGCAGCCGATCGCGTAAACTGTATCTGTCGGATAAAGCATCACGGCCCCATCTTTTAGAGCTTTGTTAATTTTCTCGATCCGGTCTCTTTGGGGTGCAACTGGATGCACTTCGTAAATAGTTGCCATGTTAAGATATTGCAGGCTAAGTGGGCGATCGAAATATCGAGTGAAACAATCAATGCTAAAAATTAATTGTTAACAATGAATAAAATAGCTTATTTTGACTGTCCAACCGGCATTGCTGGCGATATGTGCATCGGAGCTCTTGTCCACGCTGGCGTTCCTTTAGAATACCTAATCGAAAAACTCAATTTGCTCGGCATTTCGACAGAGTACCAGTTGCGGACGGAATTAGTCCACCGGAATACTCAACAAGCCACTAAATTTTATGTCGATTTAGCTGCGGATTTGTCGTTAAAACCAGAAAATCCCGCTACCGAACTCGATCCCTCGGAAACCGAATCCCCGACTTTTGACGCCCGCCACCACCATCATCACGGGGAAGAACATTCTCACAGTCACGGCGAAGCAGAGGCCGAAATTAGCCACAGTCATCACCGCAATTTACCCGAAATTGAGCAAATCATCGTCTCTGCAAAATTGCCTCCGCGCGTGGAAGCCGGGAGTTTGGCCGTATTTCGCAAATTAGCAGAGGCAGAAGGTGCCGTACACGGTATCCCCGCCAGCGAGGTTCACTTTCACGAGGTGGGGGCGACGGATGCAATTATTGATATTGTGGGTACTTGTTTGGGTTTGGATTGGTTGGATATTGAGGAGTTTTACTTTTCGGCGATGCCGACTGGTGGCGGTACGGTGAAGGCGGCCCACGGCCGATTAGCGGTGCCGACGCCGGCGGTGATGCGGTTGTGGGAAACGCACCGAGTGCCGGTTTATAGCAATGGGATCGATCGCGAATTGTGCACTCCTACGGGAACTGCGATCGCCTGTACTCTCGCCGCTGGTTTCGGCCCGCCACCGTCGATGCAAGTTCAGGCGATCGGTTTGGGTGCAGGTTCTCGAAACCTGGCAATTCCTAATATTTTGCGCCTCTGGATTGGGGAGAAGTCAGAAGGAAGTTCGGCAACGGATTCTGTAACGGATGTAACGGATGTCAGAAAGAGGGCAGAAGGAAGAGGGAAGTTTTTAAACAATACTCAATTCCCAATTACGGATTCCCAATTACCAATTACCAATTCCATAGAAACTATTACGGTACTGGAAACGCAAATTGATGATTTGAGTCCGCAGGCGATCGGCTATGTTTTTGATGCTTTGTTTGCCGCCGGAGCTCTGGATGTTTTTACTGCCCCAATTGTGATGAAAAAGTCGCGGCTTGGGGTTTTGTTAACTGCCATTTGTCATCCAGAATTTGAGGATGCTTGCGAAGCTGTGATCTTTCGCGAGACTACTACTTTGGGAATTAGGCGATCGACTCAACAGAGAACTATTTTGCACCGAGAAATCCAGACTGTTCAAACAGAATACGGCGAAGTCAAGATCAAAGTGGCGAAGTCTGGACAAACGATTGTTAATGTACAGCCGGAATACGAAGATTGCGCGGAAATTGCCAGACTTAAAAATATTAGCTGGCGGGAAGTTCACCGCTTGGCGCTGCAAAGTTGGTACGATCGCACTTAATCAATTACAGTGACTTACATGAGGAATTTAGTCCCTGACGGGCTGACAATCAGTCAGACCCAGCAGGCTTGAGGAATATCTAAATCAGAGGAATCAAAACCTCTGATATCATGTCGGGTCGATTACCCCTAATACGATAGGGGCGGGTTCACGAAAAATATCTGCCAATAATTGACCATCTCAAAAACCCGCCCTTTTAATCGCTTTTTCTTCAAGCTATTATAGAAACATACTTGATTCTCGATCGCATTATGGTTGCCTTACCCGATCGCCCATCGATGAGTGCAGAAGAATACCTGGCTTGGGAACCCACCCAAGAGGAACGCTACGAGTATTGGGATGGCGAAGTCGTCGCCATGAGTGGGGGCACCCGCAATCACAATCGAATTTCAGGAAATTTCTTCAGAATCCTAGATGATGCCCTTGTCGATCGCCCTTGCGAACCTTACATCGCGGATGTCAAAGTCCAAGTGGAACGAGGGCAAAAATATTTTTATCCTGATGTTGTGGTAACTTGTGATGAGCATGATAACGATCCGCAATTAGTGCAATTTCCTTCCTTAATTATCGAAGTTTTATCGCCTTCCACTGAAGCAGCAGATCGCGGCATAAAATTTGCTAAATACCGCCAATTTTCAACACTGCAAGAGTATGTATTGGTGCAAGTTGAACAGCCAGGAGTAGAGATATTTCGGCGCAATCAACAGGGGCAATGGGTTCTCTCCGAGTATGGTTTGGGCGATTCCTTGCAACTTGAATCGGTGAATCTAGAAATTGCGATCGCCGATTTATACCGCCAAGTACAATTTTCTTAGTCTCGTATTTGTGTGTTACTAATTTGTAGGGTGCGTCGCTACCAGATGAGAAATGGAACTTGCAGATTGACGGGTGGCGACGCACCTTACCATTTGTGTGGTGCTAATATTTCAGAGCCCCGACTTCTTCAGCCAAGTCGGGGCTTTGGGTGTTCAGTTTTTTGAAATGAGCTTACTTAACCAGGATTTACGCACTCGACAAAAGAAACCGGGTTTTTTACCAAATCTTCGGACTGCAACGCGTCTTTTCGTAAAAAACCCGGTTTCTGAGCCCCATCGTAAGTCCTATTTAAACAAACTGGCCCGTTGGAGTCGATCGCACCCGACGAATTCCAATCACCGACGGCATCGGCGAACGACGCCTGTCATTCTCAATATTACTCGGCCACAAACTGCCGCGAGAAACACTACGAGTCTGATTAAAAACAGCACCGTTCAAATCCAACATTTCAATTTGCCGACTCAGTACAGTACCATCATCGATCGGACAATCTTCCCCAGGATGCTGCACCGCAAGCAACAGCGTATCTCCCACAAAAGTCGGCCCCGTCATTTCGCATCGGTTCGGGCCGTAAGCAAACGGAATTACTGTTCCTGCATTCGGCCCAGAAGTGGGAATATAAAACAGCCAATTGTTGCCAAAAACACCAGTCAAATCTGACACATTTCCAGTCTTGTTGTGGTCGATCGTCTTTGGCTCTCCACTCGCACCGACATCAAAACCGTTGTGCGTGCTCGTAGACATATCAGTGACGACCCAAACATTGCCTTGAGGGTCAAAATCCAAATTGTCTGCATTAGCAAATCCCGCCCCATCTACCGCACCGGCTTCTCCACCCTGAGCCAAACGCTGCCAGCGGAACGTCAAACCCGCACCGTCGGGACTGTCTTCAATTATTTTGTAAAGTCCTCCCGACTGCTGATTGCTGTTGACTGCGCTACCGTATTTAGCAACATTAAAAATGCGAGAATCTGGATAGCCGTCGCTTCCCGGTGCGCCGTCAGTATAAGCAATGAAAACTTCCTTCGTAGTAGGATTAACTTCCAAATCTTCCGGCCGCGCCGTCGGAGTGCCACCAATCAAATTAGCAGCTAAGAAAGCATCAACTAAAACCGCGCCTTGGCTGCTGTAGAAATTAGCCAGAGTTTTATTTTGGTAGCCCGAAATTGCTGTTGCTTCATTGGTTGTATCTACTACAAAAGAACCGCCGTCTTCGGTTTGACCAGCAATTCCGGCGCGTTTGGGCAAGCGAGTAGCGGCATCTCTTTGAGCTTTGCCAAAACTTGCTAATTCCGCCTCGCCAACTCTAGAAGGACGCACCGGATTTGTCGGGGTATTTAATGTCAGTGGCAGCCATCTTCCAGTACCGTTGCGGTTATATTGGGCAACGTACAAAACCCCATCTTCAAACAATCGGCTGTTGTTTTTATCTGCGGGATTGGTGACATTACCGTTGCTGACAAATTTCCAGGTGTGTCCGCCGCGCCGATCGTCCCCCATGTAGCCTATTAACTTGCGGCCTGCTTCAGCGCGAATCGCGACGTTTTCGTGGCGGAAACGGCCCAACCATGAGTGCTTCCGGGGGCGGAAACTTGGATCTAGGGGATCGACTTCTACCATCCAGCCGTATTTTTCGCCGACTAAGCCAAATTCCTCACCGATAGTGCCCTTGGCGTAGCTGGTTTGGCCACCGTTGGGTTTGACGTTTTCCTGAACCCCGACGAAAAATGCTTCGCTACCTTGGAAGTTTTCTTCGGCGGAGAGGATTGTTCCCCAAGGGCTTGTGGCGCCGGAACAGTTGTAGGCTGTACCGATGATGCGGTTGCCGAGTCCGTCGGTGTTGACTTGCGCGAAGACTTGGGTAGCTGCAGGGCCCGTGCCGATGAGGTAGTTGTCGTCCCCTTGTCTGGTTCCCCAGGAGGTGACATCTTTGTATTTGTCGGTACGCTGGCTGTTGATTCCGAGGCCGGAAAGTCCGTGAATACGGCGGTTGAGGGGGTCGCCGGCGATCGCCTGAAATCTGCCGTTGGCTTGTTTGGTGATGCGGACGATCGAACCACCGAGATTGTACAGGAATTCGCCGATGGTATCGCGATTCTTTACGGATAAGTCTATACCGAGGACGGCGCGCTCGGTTGTTGGAAATGATGCCAAGTCTGACGGGGTATCGGGTGCCTCTTTCGACATTGGGAAGGATACGTACTCGTGGTTAACCCAGAGATAACCGTCGTCATTGCTGCCGCGAAGGCCTACAAAGCCGGTGTAGTCGCAGTTGTAGCCGAAATAGTCTGCCGGATTGGGAAAAACTCGATCGCCCCAGCGGACAATCACATAACGTTCGTATTCCGGCGGCACAACCACATCGTCAACAATGCTGTAACTCGTTAATCTAGTATCCTGTGAGGCAGCCATCACGGTTCCCTGTCCGTTTAAGCCCATCGGCATAAAGCTGGACAATTCTCGATAAATCGGCAGCGGGTGGGGAAGTCTTAACGGAGTGAAAGATAGCGGAACTACAGCTTCGGCCGAGGTGGAATTGATGCCGAATAGTGTTTTAGTTACTTGAGGGGCAAGCACAGTGGTAGCTGCACTGCTGCCGAAGAAAATTAGCAGTTGTCGGCGAGTTATTTTAGACATAAATTCCTGTTCAGCCCAACTTCCCTAATCAGATGATTCCGTATGAAACTCTATCACTATTAAATTAAGGGGAGTTAACCTGAAGGTTAATTAAAATTGGGAGGTATTTAGGTTAACAAAAAGTTAAATATTCTCATTGGCAAGTGGTAATTGGGAATAGAGAGAGAGATTCAGGAAAAAATATCTATCCATGTATCCGTGATTTCCGTGTCGTGCTGTTGGTTATTTGTTATTTGTTACCAATGCCCGATGCCATGCCCTGTTTGCCGCCCTGCGCGGGCCGATTTCAATCATCTCGAAAACCTGGATCATTTTCTCTGGAGGTCGATCGACTAGGCGCAGGTACATTCCTCACTTGCGAAAATCCAGAATTTGGGGACGAAATACCGCCGTTTCTGAATCCCAGCAGCAATTGAGCATCGGCAAAATATCTAGTCCACTGTTCGATTCTCGCATCTTGTTGCCAGTCGCGACGGGATACTCTCGATCGCAAAACTGGAACTCTTTGTCGGCTGCGATCGGCTGTAATAATGACTGTAACTTCTGTTAATGCCGGATTTTCTTGAAACTCGCGGGCGATCGACTCTTTCGCTAAATCTTCCGCCTGCTGCACTAAACTCGCAAAAGATTGACTACCGTCCGAATCTAGGGTAAGGTAGCGCTCTTTTGTTTCAGCCAAACCTATTGATATACTTGCTGTTAAACTGATAATTGCTAGAATGACAGCCGACAATAAGCGTAGGTACAAATTCATTATGTTTGAAACTAAATACTAACACTTGTCAATAATAGTTAATAAAATTTAACATACTGTTAAGCTTAAATTAAAATAATATTTTGTGTTATCAGAATGCGCCAAAAATGCAGGCTTTAGGGGGAAAGTTTCGTAAAAATACAACTTGTATGGGCGGGTTAAACCCGAAATCTGTTTAGGAATCAAAGAATATTGATAAACCCGCGCCGCCTTAATCTTCTCTCTTCCTGACATCCGTTACATCCGTTACACAATCCGTTGCCGAACCTTCCTTATGAAACTAACAAAATGTGCGATCGCCCTCGGTAGCAACTTAGGCGACTCCCTAGCCACACTCTCTAGCGCGATCGTAACCCTAAACAACACCCCAGGAATAGCAGTAAAATCCCATTCAAGCTGGTATCAAACCGCCCCCGTCGGGCCGCCCCAACCCGATTACATCAATGCCTGTGCCATCCTAGAAGTTGCACTAGAACCCGAACAATTACTAGCAAAATTATTAGAAATTGAAATAAAATTTAATCGAATTCGCCGAGAAAAATGGGGGCCAAGAACCCTCGACCTAGATTTGCTGCTGTACGACAATTTAATCCTAGAAACTCCCACACTGACTCTACCTCATCCCCGGATGACCGAAAGAGCTTTTGTATTAGTACCTTTAGCAGAAATTGCCCCGGATTGGGTGCATCCGGTGACGAAAAGTGCGATCGTCCAACTCCTGCAAACCGCAGACTGTTCGGGAGTGCAAAAATTGTAACTGTAAAAAGTGAGTACAATTCACCGATCGTACCAGTTTCAAAAAAAATGCAACCGTAGCTAAGCTGCCAACTGTGATAGTCATCAGTCATTCCCAATCTAAAATCTAAAATCTAAAATCTAAAATCGTATTAGATCGCCTATGATGTCTTAAATCGGTGCACCCTAACATTATTCGCTTGTCGCTTATGTCGATCGGTCAAGAACTACCCCAACTCCTCAAACAACGCCTATTTTACCAAGGGCGCAAATTCAACTTTGACGTAGCCACCCTCCGTCTTCCCAACGGTTCCGAAGGCGAGTGGGAATGTATTCGCCACCCAGGCGGAGCACTTGCAGTTCCCGTCACACCCGAAGGTAAACTCGTCTTGGTACGCCAATATCGCTTTGCCACAAAAGGGCGAATTTTAGAATTTCCCGCAGGTACAGTAGAAATCAATGAAAATCCCGCCGAAACTATCAAACGAGAAATCGAAGAAGAAACCGGATATCGCGCCGGAAAATGGCAGAAATTAGGGCAATTTTTTCTCGCCCCCGGTTATTCCGACGAAATCATTTATGCTTTCTTAGCCCAAGATTTGGAAAAACTGGAACAGCCGCCAGCACAAGATGATGACGAAGACATTGAAACAGTTCTATTCACCCCTGAAGAATTAGAAAAAGCTATCTTAGCTGGGGAACCCATTGATGCAAAATCTATTTCTAGCTTTTTCTTGGCACGTCCCTTTTTGATGTAAATCTGACTGACGGAAAAACCCGGTTTCTTATAAAAATCGTGCGTCCAACCGATAAATATTAACTTAGAAACCGGGTTTTTGAACCCGCTTGTGTCCAGAACTGTAAAATCTAAAATCTAAAATCTAAAATCTAAAATCGAATGTCTGATATATCCAATCTAATTTTATTTTGGCACCGCCGCGACTTGCGTATTTCTGACAACATCGGACTGGCAGCAGCGCGCCAGCAAAGCCCGAAAGTAGTCGGAATTTTTTGTCTCGATCGCAATATCCTAAATCGCGATGACGTAGCCCCAGCCAGAGTCACCTACATGATCGGCTGCTTGCAAAAACTCTCCTCGCGTTACAGGGAAGCAGGCAGCCAATTGCTGATAATTCAAGATGACCCGATCCTAGGAATACCGAGATTAGCAACAGCTATAAATGCCCAAGCAGTATTTTGGAACTGGGATGTAGAACCCTACGCCAAACAGCGCGATCTGGCCGTCTCAAACGCCCTCCAACAAGCAGGAATTCAAGTTCAAAATTTCTGGGATCAACTCCTGCACGCCCCAGATGAAATTCGCAGCGCTACAGGGACTCCCTACACAGTTTATACACCATTTTGGAAAAAATGGAACAGTCAACGAAAAGCCCAACCAGTAGAGACACTGCCGATAACTTATCTGGAATTAATGACCGGATTAACCGCCGAAGAACAAGCAATCGCCAACCAAGCAGGTGCAAGGGAAACAGTGCCAACTGCCTCTAGTTTAGGATTTATTTGGGAAAACCCATTAGTAATAGAACCAGGAGAAGATGCAGCGCAAAAAAAATTAGAAGAATTTTGCGATCGGGCAATTTACAAATATCAAGGACAGCGCAATTTTCCCGCCATTAACGGCACATCCAAACTCAGCGCAGCCCTCAAATTTGGTGCAATTGGCATCCGCACTGTTTGGCAAGCTACCCAAATAGTAATGGACACTTGCAGCAGCGAAGAAGCGTCTACAAGCATCCGTACTTGGCAACAGGAAATAGCGTGGCGAGAATTTTACCAACACGCCATGTATAACTTCCCAGAATTAGCAGACGGCCCCTACCGTCAAGCATTCAAAGACTTTCCTTGGGAGAACAATGAAAAACTCTTTCAAGCTTGGTGTAAAGGCAAAACAGGCTATCCTATTATCGATGCAGCAATGCGGCAGTTAAATCAGACAGGTTGGATGCACAATCGCTGTCGCATGATAGTCGCCAGTTTCCTCACCAAAGATTTAATTATTAACTGGCAGTGGGGTGAAAAATACTTCATGCAAAAATTGATAGATGCCGACCTTTCTGCTAATAACGGCGGCTGGCAGTGGAGTGCATCTAGCGGCATGGACCCGAAACCTTTGCGAATATTTAATCCGGCGAGTCAAGCTCAGAAATTCGACCCGGAAGGGGAATATATTCGGCACTGGGTTCCCGAATTGCGTCGCGTTGATACTAAATTTTTGCTAACAGGAAATATTTCGTCTTTAGAACGCCGACTTCTTCATTATCCCTCTCCGATCGTAGATCACAACGAGCAGCAGCGCAAGTTTAAGGAACTGTACACGCAGCAAAAAATTTAAACATCACACCCAGAACCCCGACTTTTTGAAGAAGTCGGGTTTCTAGCTGCCCTTATTACACCTACCTAATTAATATGTGATATCATGTTCTGTTAATTCCCCTTAAAAAAATTGTTTGTAGTAAGGACTTGAGTCCTTGTTGACTCTATTCGAGGACTCAAGTCCTCACTACGAACTATTGATGGCTATATGAACGGAGAATTTTTCATGATTCAAACCATAATCAAATCTATAACATTTGAAGACTTTTTAGAATGGTATCCAGATGGAAAAGGACGTTTCGAGCTACGCAATGGAGTAATAGTTGAGATGAACCCAAATGGAGACCATGAGGAAGTTACAGGTTTTCTGCTTCGTAAAATTAACGTAGAAATTGACCGTTTAAATCTTCCTTATGTAACACCTTCAACTTATTTTGTCAGACCTCCCGAAACGACCACGGGCTACCAGCCGGATATTATAGTCTTAGACAAACCAGCCTTAATGTCAGAGCCACTCTGGAAAAAATCATCAGTTATTTCTCAAGGTAGCTCTGTTAAGCTTGTTGTCGAAGTAGTTAGCACTAACTGGCAAGATGATTACCTGGTAAAAGTGGCTGAGTATGAAAGATTGGGTATCCCGGAATACTGGGTTGTTGACTATGCTGCCTTGGGTGGTCGGCGGTTCATCGGCAATCCCAAACAACCTACTGTCTCGATTTACCAGTTGGTAGAGGGGGAATACCAGGTTAGCCAGTTCCGAGAGGGCGATACGATTATTTCGTCTGCCTTCGGGGAACTTAATCTGACTGTTGAGCAGGTTTTTAGCTCTATAATTTAAATAAATCGGAGGTTGAAATGGTAACGCTGCAATTAAGGCAAATCATTGTACCACCTGGACAGAGAGTGCTGTTAAATGATGTCAACTGGCAGGAATTTGAAGCAATTTTAGAAGAGTTGGGAGAACACCGTGGCTCTAGAATAGCTTACAGTCAAGGAACTTTGGAGATTAGGATGCCACTACCAGAACATGAATTCAATAAGGAAATCATTGGCGATATGGTGAAAATATTACTCGAAAAACTTGAAATCGATCGAGAATGTTTTGGTTCGACGACTTTTCAGCGAAAAAGTATGTTACAAGGAATTGAACCTGACAATTGCTTTTACATTCAGAATTATGCTCTAATGATTGGCAAAAAGCGGATAGACTTAACTATCGATCCGCCGCCTGACTTAGCTATTGAAGTGGATATAACTTCCAAAACTCAACTCGATGCTTACGAAGCTTTGGGAGTACCTGAAATATGGCGCTATGAAAATAAAAAGCTTCAGATTAATGTGCTTCAAGATGGGAAATATGTTGAATCGGAAATTAGTCCGACTTTTCCAAATCTGCCAATTATTGAAGCTATTTCTCAATATTGCGAACAAAGCCAAACAGTGGGCACGAGTCAAACTCTCAGATTGTTTCGCAAGTGGGTTAGAGACCAAATACAAAATTGATATGAAATCGGTCTTCCACGGACTTGCTGTAAGGAATCCGGCTTATTTACGATCGCCAAAAAGCAATTTTCTCACAGCAAGCGTCCTAATTCCGTTTTATTTTTAATTTCGCTTTTGGGAAATAGAGAGAGAGTAAGGGTGTTGACCTTGAGCTCGATCGCCCACAAAAATAACATAAGTCCCCTTGTCCCCATAACCGGAAAATTCTACATTCCCCGCAGCAGCATTCGCCGGCAGCACGCAGAAACGCCCCCTCGGCCCTTGAATCATCAAACTCGGAGCTCCAGCGGTTTGTACTGCAATCCGCCAGTAAGGCAAATCCTGCGTTACTTCAATGACGTGGTTCGGCCCTTGGGAGACAAAACCGCAGTCGCCACTATTGTTCGGGCCGCCGGAAACTCCAGAAACTCCCAGCGGTTCGGGAAATCCCGGAGCAATTTGTAGCGGTTGGCTCCGAAGGGCACCCGCATCCGCTAAAATCATTGCCAAGGCTACGGTCACGATCGAGCTAAACCACAGTTTGCCGCGATCGCCCGGATAATTTATCTTCATGTTTCCTCACACAATGGCATTTGGTTATAGTTCTTTGACGGTAGGGGATAATGGCAGTTCCAAACACATTAATCTAAAATAACTTCCGAATTTTTTTATGAATCCTCAAAATAACTTCAATTGGCAGCAAGCGTTCGGAGAACTAAAAGCTAAAGTAGAACGATCGCGACTCATCACACAAAATCCAGACAGCTATCAAGCCGTCGGAACCTTCTACAATCAATTACTGGACAAGTTTCAAAGACTCCCCAAACCTGGGCAGGTGGCAGCCTTTGCCGTCGGAGCGATAATTGTCCTGACAGTCTTCAATAGCGTCGTACAGCTAATTTCAGCGCTGATGACTCTTGCCGTTCTCGGAGTGCTAATCTACATAGCGTATAAATTGGCAATTTCCCCCCAGTCCTCAAATACTAACGACAAATAATAGGAATTTCTAAATATGGCTAACCCCACCGCGCCCAGCGGCATCAATCAACCCGATCCGTCTTGGCAAACACAATCCAAGCAAATGCCACTGCTGGTTCGCAGGTGCGGCGCTTGGGCTGTGGAAATTTCGTTAATTGCGGCCAGCGCCCTCGTTCCCTTCAGTATCGGGGCATTAGTCAACCAGGAATCTCAAACCGTACCGCTCAATTCCTCAGTAGCAGCAGCATCCGAAACCGTCGCCCGTACCTTGGGCATACCCGTGCGCGATCGCAGCCCCAGAGTAGCACCCCTAACTAATCTATTCTGGTCGGGGGCGCTGCTGGCACCGGCAGTTTTAGCGGGGTGGCAACTGTTTTTGCTCGCCAGAACCGGTCAAACTATCCCCAAACGCTGGTTCGGCGTCAAAGTTGTCACAGCGTCGGGTACTCCTCCGGGTTTTGGGCAAGTGCTAATTCGCGAAAGTTTGGGGCGCTGGGGAGTGCCTCTGGGCGTCGCTTACGGCATTTGGCGCTTGACGGGAGCGTTTCCTGATTTGCTGATTTTAGGGGGGCTCAGCGGCTTGGCAGTGCTCGCAGACGGGGCTTTTGCATGGCGCTACAAACGGCAAACGGGACACGATCGCCTCGCCAATACTTTGGTCGTCAACGCTCGATCCCATCAACTGTCTGCCAATCCTGTCAAGACTCAAGATTGGACTGAGGAAGACGCGCAGATTGCGGCTTTGGTTGTGACTCCACCAAGCGGCCTGAAAGTAAATGCCAGTTTGTGGAATTGGATGCGCCAACACCCAGGCACAACTTTAGTAATAGTTACCGTCGGCAGCGCGGGATTGATTTTAACTTTGTTTGTCGGCACTCTCATCTA
The DNA here is from genome assembly GCF_036700325.1 of Microcoleus sp. Z1_B2. Lineage (NCBI taxonomy): Bacteria > Bacillati > Cyanobacteriota > Cyanophyceae > Oscillatoriales > Microcoleaceae > Microcoleus > Microcoleus sp. Z1_B2. The sequence continues at coordinate 101,060 of NZ_JAUBOQ010000015.1, read as the reverse complement.
CACTCAAAGTCAAGCAAATATGCGGGATTCCCGGCAGCGGAACGACGAATTATTTGTGGCTTTAGTCAGCAAATTGTCTCCCACATCGGCTAGCGGGGCATCGGGCAGGCGATCGGCAATTTTGGCTTTGGGGGCGGTGGAAGACTCCCGCGCCCTACCCCTGCTATCGGATTTGCTAGCTCAAGAAGACAACCGGGCCATGCTGGACGCGATCCAGCAAGCTTTAGTCAGTAGCGGGCCGAAAGCTTTGCCTGACTTGCAGCGGTTGAACCAAGCCCTCAGCAACGACCTCGATTCCCTGCGGTTTGACGGCAAGGCCCCGGAACGCGAGTTAGCGGCCGCCCGCCAGCGAACAGTACAAAGGGCGATCGGCAAAATTCTCACAGTGTATAGCAGCCAACTCAACGGTGTCGATCTCAGCCGCACGGATTTAGCTCAAAGTCCTGCCGGCCCATCTCAGTTTACTTTAGTTTTAAACAAAGTTGACTTGTCGGGAATTAAGTTGAGAAATGCCAATTTAACCAATGCCAGCTTGCAGGGATCTCGCTTTTACGGCACCGGCGAAGACAGGCGTCCGGGTACATTTGACGATTGGATTTCTGACTTGAGCGGCGCTAATTTGGAAGGAGTAAATTTGACCGGGGCGTCTTTGAACAGTGCTGTAATGAACGGGACTAATTTTGTGCGCGCTGTCATGAACAAAGCTAATTTGTCAAACGGCAATTTGAATTCAGCTAATTTCAGCAGTGCTATTTTAATTGGAGCCAATTTACAGGAAGCAATGTTAAAAAATGCCCGTTTTACCGGAGCCGATATAGGAAGCGCGAATTTGTCGCGAGCGGATTTGTCCGGTGCACGTTTGGGCAAAGTTAAGGCTCAAGGCGCTCAGTTGTCCTTGACAAATTTGTCTAAATCGGAATGGCAAGGTGCTGATTTATCCGGTGCTGATTTGAGCGGCGCAAACTTACAAAATGCCAATTTGACTTCGACTAAACTCGCCAACGTGAATTTAAAAGATGCTCGGTTGCAAGATGCCAATTTTCGGAATGCAGAGGTGAGTTCGGTTGATTTTCGGGGCGCGAATTTAGCGGGAGCGGATTTTAAAGGCGCGGTGTTTCTGGGGAAAGCAGCTTCGGAGCAATTTATTCAAAATCCCACGACTGGTAGTAAATCAGGTAGATTCCTAGGAGTTGATTTTGCGGAGGCTAAGAATTTAGATAAAAGTCAAATTGCTTACATTTGTTTGCAGGGGGGGATTCATCCAAAGTGCCCGCAGAAGAAGTAAGGATTTGTTGTTAGCGAGTAGGCTAATACAGTTGAGCATTTAAATTGTATATTCACGGCGGGTGGGACACCCCAAAAAAGTTTGATTATTTTTTGACATACAATTTAAATGCCACAACAGCTTAGTCAACAATCAATAATCATGAGGAGTGCAACCGGGATTGAGATTATGCAATAGCATCCGAAGTGACAAGAGTCTCGAATTGCGCCAATAGCATTGCCTCACCACTATTGGGAGTTCCAAAAATTTTAGGTAACTGGCCTGTTTGGGCGAGAACTTGTCTCACTTCTTGGTTAGATACATCGGCTAGATTTTTGTTATTTAGAATGGCATTAACCGCAGCGATACCCACACCTTGACCAACTGCAGCGTTGAATTCAACTATTCTGCCGACAGAACAGGCTAACCCTTCAAATCCCGAACACGGACTGACTACTGCCAAGTTAGGAACGTTTTTAATTAATGCGTGGCGGATGCCAATATTAAAGATAGGCTGTTTAAAACTCAGACTTTTAAACCATCCTAGACTGTTTGCTTTCTCGCCAATACCCTGGATGCCTCCCCGTACATCAAAATGATAGCTAAATGTTGCCAGGGCTTCATTAGCAGGTACGCCACCTAACAGCATTTGTGCGCCAGTTAAAGGTTCTACAACTCCCGTCACATTGCCAGCGTGTCTGATATAAAGTTCTGAGGCATAAGTAACAGAAGTAGCCCCCAAACTCCTCAGCCAAGTTGTAATAAATAACATCTCTCTTTGCATATTAGCCGTGGGTTTGCTCCCGCTTCTAGCTAAGGCTTCGGCTTCGCTGGCTGTGACTGCAAATAAAAGCGCATTCCACGAAAGTCGGTCATTTGGAAGTATTGCTATATTTCCCTCATCTAAAATTATGCCAGTTTCAGAAAAAGATAGTTTTCTTCCTCTAAATGAGTGGTAAGCTACAGACAGAGCCGGCGCGCGAACATCGATGTAATCGTTACCCGCCCACAGAGTTTTGAGATTGCCTTGAGTGTCCCTCATTTCCCGCCGCAGCTCTTCTGCTAGTTTGGCATCCTTGCCTGCGGCGTACAGCAAAAATTTTTGACTCTCTGCATCGGCCAGGTTGGTAAAGCGTTTTAGATAAATATAATCGAATTCTTTCAGTGCTCTTGCACTGAGTCCTTGGGTTTCAAAAACGAGGGTGACTGGAAGTTCTGAATTAGGCAGACCAAATGTTTCAAATCCCTTCAGCTTTCTCACACCGGCAGCTTGAGCTAATTCGGCATTGACAGTGGCATCAATAAATTGCTTGCCGGCATAAACTACGCCTTGAGAGGTGGTTATACTGACAATTTTTTGACCTTCTTTACTGACTGATTTAATTTCTACTTTGCTCAGGAGATCGGCCCCAGCTTTTACCAGCATTTCTTTCAGGGCTGCACTGGCTTTGCGGGGGTCAAGTGCAATTGCGGTGACACCGGATTTTTGTAAGAATTCTTTATAGATTGTCGCTGGTGAACCAAAGGTATCTAACTTTAAAGATTTTTGAAGTTCTTCACTAATCTGACTTCTATCTAAATAAGCAAGACCGCCTCTTACCAAATGCCCGCCAATTCCTTCTTGCAAGCTTCCTTTAGACATCAGTAGAATTCGCGGATAACGCTTTGTTCGGCGAAGATATTCTCTGGAGGCAGAGATAACAGCTAGAACTCCTGGAACTTCATCACCAAAACAGATGATATCGTAAGAACGCAGATTCATGACCATTATTTAATAACCTCTGTTGATTTTCATGTTTTCGAGCTGCATCTCAATGTTTGCCGTCCAACTTTCTGTTTTTCCCAAATCTAGCTAGATACTTCCTGATTTTTGCGATAATATTCACACATTTCTGGAGGCAGAAACCGGGTTTTTTCCAGAAAATCCTCCTTTGAGGACGATCGATCGGGCGTTGCAAAACCCGGTTTGTGAGCGTCTAGAGTACAACACTGAGGTACTCTTGATTGCCATCAGCCCAGATTATCAGGATCTATCCCCAACTCCCGCAATCGCTGAGCCAGTCGATCGGCGCGCTGGGATTCCTGTTGGGCGCGCTGCGCTGATTCTTTCACCTGTTCTTCAGGTGTCAGATAACGTTTTCCATCGGCATCATACCAATACAACCACTCTCTTGTCACCCCAGAATAACTTCCCCTTTCACAACCAATCCCCAAACCAATTTCAGGCATCCAAACTGGATGTTCTGGCTGTAACTCGTACTTCCCATTGACTAACTTGTGTACTTCCAAATGAGGTTTACGGCGGCGGCGGGAAGAATAAATGACGTAATAAAGTACGCCTAAAGCTTGATAAGTGTCTAATTTTGTGCTGTATTCCTTGCGATAAGTTGGGGAAACAACTTCCAGCACAAAAGTAGGCAGAACATTTTCATCCCACAGCACGTAACTGGGGCGCAATTCTTCGTCGTAAAATCGTTCTACTCCTAAACTTAAGAAAGCATCGGGGACAATGGGCGGTTCGTCAGGGTGATGATAAATACCCATATCTATGCCAAAAAACCAGTCCATGCGTTCTGCCCAAAGTATGAGCAATATTGCTTTTAACAACCCTGGTATTAGTTCTTGCAGTTCGTTATCCACAGGAGTTTCATCTGAGTCTGGTAGTTCATCGGCTGAGGGCCAGTGCCTCGGAAATTTGTAATCTAACATGGCGGCTTTCCTCAAAACTCACTAATATTATACCGTTGATTTGTTGGGCAATAGTATTTATGGAACGAACCGCGAAGACGCGAAGGAAGAGAAGATGAGAGGTAATTTTGACTTAGGAACGCGAATTAAATAACTTACAATTTTAATTGTGATTGTGGGATGGGTGTCCCGCCCGTCCACTCATGACGGGCTATAAGAGCCCATCCCACTTTCAAGAGTGGAAGTTATTTAATTCTCATTCCTTAGTTAATCTGAAGTAATTTTTGTAAAAGATTTGCTGAGACTTACGCGATCGACTAAACTATGTGTAACCAGTCGGTTCTAATGGGGAGCAGCCGTTAGAGGAAACGGGGAAAGTTCGGTGCAAGTCCGGCGCTGTCCCGCAACTGTAATGAGAGTTTTGTCGCTTTCTGAGTCAGGATGCCCGCCGATGTGTTAGTTTACATAGTCTCATCTGCGAGGTTCAGCGTGAAGGCCAGAAATCGGAAATTGGTCAGCTTGGGATTGATGGCTGGCTTGAGTTGTTATATTGTCCTGGGTTCGGCAACGCCCGCCGCAGCTATGCACATTTCGGAAGGTTTTTTGCCGGTGCAATGGGCGGCGTTTTGGTGGATGGTGGCGTTGCCTTTTTTTGCAGTAGGTTTGCGATCGATTACTCGTATTACAAAAGAACACCCGGAACTTAAATTATTGCTTGCTTTGGCGGGTGCGTTTACTTTTGTGCTTTCTGCTTTAAAAATTCCCTCGGTAACGGGCAGTTGTTCTCACCCGACGGGTACCGGTTTGGGTGCAATTTTGTTCGGCCCTTCGGTGATGGCTGTACTGGGGGCTTTAGTTCTGCTGTTTCAAACGTTACTGTTAGCTCACGGCGGGCTGACAACGCTGGGAGCGAATATGTTTTCGATGGCGATCGTCGGCCCTTTCGCTGCCTATTTTATCTATCAATTGCTGATGCGAACTGGCAGGCAACGGGCGGCAATTTTTTGTGCGGCGGCTTTAGCAAATTTACTGGCTTATGTGACGACTTCGATTCAATTAGCGTTAGCTTTTCCGGCAGCAATTGGCGGTTTTATGGCTTCGTTTCTCAAGTTGGCTGGCATCTTTGCTATCACTCAAGTACCCCTGGCGATTAGTGAAGGATTGCTGACTCTATTGGTCTGGAATTGGCTGCATTCTTACGGGAAGCCGGAGTTGGAAACTTTGAAATTATTGAGACAGGAGTCATAAGCCGTGAGTCAAAAAAACACAAGAAATCAGCAAGCTACTTCACAACAAAATTGGATGTTGGTAATTGCTGTTATCGCGCTTGCCGTTATTCCCCTAGTTTTTGTCCGGGGTGAATACGGCGGATCGGATGGGGAAGCACAGAAAGCGATTGCGGAAATTCAACCTGACTATCAACCTTGGTTTAACCATTTTTTTGAGCCTGCTAGCGGAGAAATTGAAAGTTTGCTGTTTGCGACTCAAGCGGCGCTGGGGGCTGGCGTAATTGGATATGCGATCGGGCTGTACAAGGGGCGATCGCAGCGACAAAAATCTGATGATGAATAGCCGTCAGAATGAACCATCAGATTGATAGTCTGGCTTATACAAATCGCTTGCGGGGGTTGCCGCCATCTCACAAGTTATCCTTTGCGATCGCCCTTTTAATTCTGTCTCTCGTTTCTGGGGCGATCGTCCAATTGTCGATCAGCTTTTGGTTAACCGTCTGGATCGTCATCTATGCGGGTATTCCGGCGAAACTGTATTTGCGGTTGCTGTCGCTACCGTTGATGTTTTTGCTGACAAGTTTGCCTGCTTTGGCGCTGGGTGCGGTTGAGTTAAGTCAAATTCAGGAAATTCAGTGGGATATTTGGCAAGGTTGGGGCATTAGCATCGGCACTTTTTATCTGTATGTGAGCCGCACTGGAATATACCAAGTGAGCTTGCTGTTTGCCCGCGCCTTCGCATCGACAAGTTGTATGTATTTCATTCTCTTGACGGTTCCATTTACCGAAATCTTGCAGATTCTCAGACAATTACGCTGTCCAGAGTTAGTCACAGAACTGCTATTACTAATGTATCGGTTTATTTTTAGCTTATTGGCGATCGCCCATGAACTTTGGATAGCACAAAACTCGCGCTGTGGCTACCGCACTTGGAAGCGGGGAATGCAGAGTTTAAGCATTTTAATCGGGCAATTGCTTCAGCGAACTTTGGAAAACTACCGTCAAGTTTCGTTGAGTTTAGCGTCGCGCGGCTTTAATGGAGAATTGCGCGTTTGGAATTCTTACCCTTATAAACCTTCGCGAAGATATACATTTGAAGCCGTGTTTGGTTGCACGGTTTTAACTTTGTTAAGCGCGGTACTTCAACGCTAAATTTATTGTTATTCCTGGACGAATGGGGGTCAGAAACCGGGTTTTTTGACCTAATCTGCGATCTAACGCGTCTTTTCGTAAAAAACCCGGTTTCTTTGGTCGGAGTGGGTAAGTCCTGCATGATATTCACGATTAGTGCCGGTGACGGTGGCGGTGGTTAATATCAACGGGAGTTACGCATCACAATCAAAGAAACCGGGTTTTTACAGAATCTGCGGGTTGTAACTGAGATATTGCAGCATTCTCAATAATCTTTTTATGAACAGGCTTTCCGGCTTGTTCCACAAGAAAATTTATCTCTTGTGGAACAGGCCGGAAAGCCTGTTAAGCGAGAATGGTGCAAGATGTGAGTTGTAACCAAGTATTCTCGCAAAAAACCCGGTTTCTGAACACCCGCGCCTCCAGGAATATTGTTGATAATTCTCCTATTCTCGTTAGTTTAGCGGGCCGGATTTGAATAAGGGCGATCGCACTTCTTGCAACAGCTATTACAAATACAGCGGATTCCAGGTTTATAAAGTACACCCCAGAAACCGGGTTTCTTGTGGATTTCTCGCCAGAAACCGGTTTGATTCAAGAAACCCGGTTTCTCTGTACTTCACTTACCTGGAAAGTGCTGTATGACTTTTATGAACTTAATTAATGAATTATATGAATTGACGTGAACATTAGTTGAATGAATAATTACAGTATCAAAATAAATAGAAAAAATTCTGTATCAAGATACTAACAAAAACAACAGCCCGCCCCCCATTATTTTTATTATTGCCATCGGCTTAATTTGGTTGGGCGCCTACAAGTTCCTTCCCGGTTTATTGAATGCCAAAAATTAAAATAGACCTACATCTACATCTACATCGGCAACGATCGCACCCGGAGCGCCAGACGAGCTTTGCCAATAATCTATCAGGATTTGGCAGCTACATCTTTCGGACAGTACCCAATATTAGCTTAATGGCAGCTCCCTTAGCAGAATATGGAGTGAAAACAGCAGCCAAAACTAATATTGCGGTTTGTTATGATTCCCAAGCACCGGATAACATATCATTTAAAGATGAATTTGTGGCATCTCTTACTGCTGCTGGTGGCAAATTAGTTCCCACTGTTTGCGACTTTTATTTACCCTCTTTTAATCCCGAAAGTGCGATCGCCGATGCTGTCAGCAAAGGTGCACAAGGATTGATGGTAGCGCCCCACATCGATCGCATTGACCGTGCCATTTCTCTGGCTCGCATCAATCGAGGCAAATTGCCACTCTACGGCAGCACTACGCTCTACACCTTTCAAACTTTAAAAGACGGACAAAAAGACGTTGACGGGATTGTTTTGCCCGTTCCCTGGCATCCTGAAACTAATCCCGGTAGCCGTTTCCCAGAAAATGCCCGCCAGCGTTGGGGAGGCATTGTGAATTGGCGAACAGCAACGAGTTTTGACGCGACTCAAGCTGTCATCGCTGGCTTGCGGCAAAGCAATACGCGGGAAGGGTTGCAACAAGCACTCAGAAATCGGAGTTTTTCAACAGCAGGATCGAGCGAGGATGTGAAGTTTTTGCCCACGGGCGATCGGGCTGGGAAGCCGATTTTAGTGCAAGTTAAACAAGGAGGAAGCACTGGCTATAACTTTGTCCCGCTGCGGTAAGTTTGTTAAGTAATATCATGTCCAGTCGATTGACCATGATTCCTGTAGGGGCGGGTTCACCAACAATATTTGCCAAAAACCGACAATCTCAAAAACCCGCCCCAGCTTATGTATTATGCGCGATCGATCGGACATAATATAAGTTTCCTAAGTGCGATCGGACTCATATTTTGCATCATTTTTATTAATAAAGGGCTAGTTTGTGGGGTGGGGGCGGGTTTATTTAACCTGTCTGCACCATGAGAAAGCTTTTGGCGAACCCGCCCCTACAGGCTTTTTCTTTTTCTCAGACTATTCGTGGGAATGCGTAGCCGAAGCTGCGGTATCCAAATAATATCGAAATAAAGATAACAAATCATCCCTATAATTAAGGATTTTTAAGATAAACTGAAATGAGTAGATTAAAGGAGAGCGTTGTGTATGATCGCGCAAGTTGAAACCAAAACCTACACCGCTGAGGAATATCTAGAATTAGAAATCAATTCTCTGGATCGGCATGAATTTATCAATGGGGAGATTGTTCTGATGGCTGGCGGCACACCGGATCACAATGAAATTACCACTAATTTAGTTGTTGCGCTGAAACTGGCGTTAAAAGGGAAACCATATCGGACTTTTAGTTCGGATCAGCGGCTTTGGGTTCCGCAGCTTAATAATTATACTTACCCGGATGTGATGGTGGTAGCGCGCCCGATCGAGATGCAATCTGGACGGACGGATACAATTACTAATCCGCTGCTAATTGCTGAGGTGCTGTCTAAAGGTACCAAAGCTTATGATCGCGATGAAAAGTTTGCTGCTTATCGCAGTATTCCTAGTTTTCAGGAGTATTTATTAATCGACCAATATCGGCTACAGGTGGAGCAATATTCTAAAACTGATGCGAATAAGTGGATTTTTTCGGAATATAGCTGTATGGGCGATCGGCTGAGTTTAACATCTGTTGCTGTGGAGATTTCGCTGGCTGATTTGTATGAAAATATTGAGTTTGGTTAATAGGCACACGGCTTTTTTTGTCAAATATCCCAAATAGTGGTAATATCCCCGTATATCGATCGGCTCTGATGAAAAACACACATCAGACGTAAGGGGGAAAGTTCGGTGCGAATCCGGCGCTGTCCCGCAACTGTAATGAGAGCATTGCATCTCTGAGTCAGGATGCCCGCCGATTTGTTTACAATCATGTTTTTCATCTGCGAGGTATGGATGATGGTGAGTTCAATATTTTTACAAATAATCTGCTGTTGTGCTCCGTTTCCCGATCGACAATAACGAAATTTTAGGCAGCGGGAAACTAAAAAAATGCGAATCGAAGATAGTGTTTGGCAGGGTAGTTTTGGCTACTGGCAAAACTTGTTTATTCATCAGAATATTTTGTCGATCGGACATACCGCTTGGAATGGCTTTTTGCATCAAGGACGAGGCTTGGTTGCTTGCAAAATCAATACTCCCATTAACGGCTATGTGAATTGGAGCGTAGATACTATCAAGTACGATCTGGAATTTATTTCCGACTTGGAGGCAACCGTTTATTTGCAACAACTAGAAATCGAGCAAAATACTGTTTCAAATCTGCTCCAAATCATTGATAGCTACGAACCCAAGGAAGCAATTATATTTTTGTCGATCGCCCACGGTCACATTGATATCAATTTGTTGCAAAAGTTGGCAATTTCTCCGGTTGAGTGCTATGAACAGGTATGCAAGCGCTGGGAAGAATTTCAACTCAGCCCTAAATCCTAAAACTTACTAAATTTTCCCAATGTCGCAGCCAAAATCTATCGAAATTTCTAAAGTAACTCGCTACCAAAATGCAGCGCTTAATTACTATTTGGGCTTGACAGATTCGCCCTACCTTCACTACGGCTATTGGGAAACCCTACCTGTGCCCGCTGACGAACTCACGATCGCACGATTGCGCGTCGCTCAGCAAGCTTATACTGTAAAACTGTTAGATGCAATCCCCAAAGGCACTCATACGATACTCGATGTGGGCTGCGGGATTGGCGGAAATGCGGCTTATTTGCTCGATCGAGGTTTTGCAGTCGAAGGGGTCGCACCCGATCCTTTCCAACAACAGCGCTTTCTTAAGTGTACGCGCGATCGGGCAATCTTCCACCTCACGAGGTTTGAAGACTTCAAAGCAACCCATTTCTACGATCTTATTCTCTTTAGCGAAAGTAGCCAGTATATGTCGGCTGTTGATATTGCTAACGGTGCCGCCAAAATCCTCAATCCCGGCGGTTACGTTTTGCTGGCTGATATGCTGCGATCTGATGCTAATTATCAAGAGGGAATGTTCTCTAATTGTCATGTTGTTACGGAACTTCATGCAGCATTAAAGCAAGCTGGATTCACTTTAGTAAAAACTGAGGATATTTCCGCCCATATTTTGCCAACAATCGATTTGTATGTCGATACTTTCCGCCGATATGGACTAAATACAATGATTTATGTTGCAGATTTGATTGCGATTACAGTTCCCCCCGTCCACAAATTCCTGCGCTGGATATTTCGTCGCTGGTTCAAGAAGCTGGTGGTTGAAGGATTGGAGGCAAGTCAACTTTTTGAGCAACATCTCTGTTATGAAATGCAACTTTGGCAGTTGGCAAAATCTGATCGAGACTGACACAAATTTAGCAATTATAAATCATTTGTGAATTTCTTACTCTCTCCCCTTGATAAGGGGAGGGTTGGGGTGGGGTAAAAAGTTTACGACTCCTGCAAGGATTGCTATACAATTGAAATCGGTAATTGGTAATTGGTAATTGGAGGCATAGCCTCCGGGTATGTATTCCCAGGCAGAGCCTGGAAGGCTATAAAAAATAACAAATAACAAAAAATAAAAAATAACAAATATGTCTGAATGGATTCTCGAATTCGATCGCACTTCCTACTCCTATCCCTGCGGTTCGCGAGTGGCAATTCAGGGTTTAAATCTCAAAGTTCCCGCTGGGAAACGGTGCGGGCTGATCGGTCAAAATGGCTGTGGCAAAACCACATTTTTTCTGTTAGCAAATGGCTTATATCAACCGCAACAGGGAATGATTCGCTGGCACGGTGAACCCTTGCGCTACGATCGCAAATCTTTGATGCAACTGCGCCAACAAATCGGACTCGTCTTTCAAAATCCCGAACATCAATTAGTAGCTTCGACGGTAGAAGAAGATATTTCCTATGGATTGTACAATTTAGGCTTGAGAGAATCCGAAATTGCTCAACAGGTGCAGCAGGCGATCGAGCAATTCGATCTAAGCGAACTCGCCCGCGAACCAATTCACAATCTCAGTTTGGGCCAGAAAAAGCGGGTTTCCATCGCCGATATCATGATTCTCAAGCCCAAACTGCTGCTGTTAGATGAACCTACCGCCTATCTCGATCCGCGTCACACCCGACAACTGATCGGTTTACTTCAACAAATTCACAGCGCCGGAACCACTATCCTTTTAGCAAGTCACGACCTCGATTTCATCTACCGCTGGGCTGATTGGGTGTTTGTAATGGATCGAGGAAAATTGATTTTAGAAGGAACACCGGAAACCGTTTTTGCTCAGCGGGATGTCTTGGAACAATTGCAGCTTGGCGTACCGCTGGCGATCGAGCTAATCGAGCAAATAAGGGCGATGTTTCCAACAGACGATCGCTCAAAAATCCCCGTTTTCGAGCAATGGCAACAACAAATTTTACAAGCACGTCGGCTGCTTTAACGGGACTTAGACAATTGATAATTGGGGTTGCTGATTCACGGTATGAATCACCTTTGATCGGAATTTACAAAACTCACCCTCAAGCGGGCTTATAGCAATTGCGGAATCTTGAATTCATACCTGTATCCAGCAAATATTGTTAAATTCACGGCTCAAGAGTTCGCATTGTTCAAAAGAAGTAAAGGCGATCGCGTCAAGGCTTCTCCGAGCTTGAGCTTGCAGTTCAGAGTCGTTTGATGGCATGAGAACAAGAAGGCTGATTGCACAGAAATGATGTTCCCACAAATTCTCTGCAATCAGCGATAGTAATTAATGCGAGATAGAAATTCCGCCAGAAATAAAGGCAGCAGGGAAGCTGTCTGTTGGCTGATTACAAAGTTGCAAAGCTTGTTCTTTTGAAGTATCTAAAAAACGAATGCTGTCAGGACTTGAATCTCTGATTGCAATAAATACCCATCTTCCTTTCCCAGTTACTTGTGAAGACCCGCTAACAATAGGCCCTGCAATAGTAACGATCGGTGTTCTGTTACTCCCCAGAAGAAAGCTCTTTACGCACTGGGCTTGAATACCCATCTGAAGACCATCTTGTTCTCCCCTATATTGAGCTGTGCCAGAACCAGTTCCAGATGAGTCTCCAAGAACGTTAAGGTTAACCGAAAAAGTTAAATTCCCAGCTTTTGCTCGACCAGACCCCTGAATAGAAGTAGATTCAAAAAATGTTGGACGCAATGCCTGACTATTCGCTTGCTCTACCTGGGCAAACAAAGCAGTCATTGTGATGCCTGCAACTATGAGGCTCGAAAGCTTGTTCTTCACCGTTATCTCCTTTTGCGGTCTAACGTTCCTGGTCAGCGGCTGATAATAACCTTTGCAATACCACAAAATAATTGGGTCAGTCCGCTGCACCAGGGTTGTTAGGCGGTACGTTAACATCTTAACTCAATGTGCAGTGACATCTTAATAAGAATTTGGGCGTTGCTGGATACAGGTATGAATCAACTTTTAGCTTGATGTTACAAAACTAACCATACTTGGCTTATAGCAATTGCGAAATCTTGAATTCATACCTGTATCCAGCAACGCCCCCCCGTGGGGGGAAGTTCAGATTACACATTACCAATTATCAAAAATTGATTTAGGAAAAAGGCGATCGCCCCACTGCCGATCGGCACAGTCAGATTGTCAATTCCCAGCTTGGAAACCGACTCCAAAGTAGCAGCAGCCAAAGCTACAACAGCAGACACAGCCCAAGTTTGCCAAATATTGCCTTGAACCGCCAGCAAAATCAAACTACTAATAGCAAAACTCACCAAATACATAGTTGCAGAACCTTCCCAACTCTTTTGTATTCCCCCAACTCGATAAATATGTTTGCCGTATTTCTGGCCGATGACAGCAGCCAATCCGTCGCCCCAAGTCATCACTAAAATGCCCAAAGCAGCGTATTCCTGATGTTGCAGCGGCCAAAACCAAGCTACGAGAACGCTGATACTAACAGCATAGAAAAAAGTCCCCCAACTCTTCCGGTTGATACTGTTAAGACTGGGCAAAATCGGAACTTGGTAAGAAATTAGGGCGATCGCACCTGCTAAAACTCCCGCCGAAATCCCCACCCAACCGGGTATTTCCAGCCACCAAGCCAGCAAAATCACATTTCCAGTACCGATGTGAACCACCTTCCGCGATACTTCAGGATTGACAGAAGTAAAGCGATTTAACCCCTCAGCGACCAGTAAAATCAAACCCAGCCAGATACCCACGAGGGAAATTTGCAGCCATACAGTGGGAATTTCGGAAAATATAGACACGATATTTAGGAAAAACTTAGAGCGGGCAATGTTTATAACTTTAGTGGAAATAGGAAGGTGAAACGATCGATCGAGCCATAGAAATAGCAGGAAAAACGGGCACTCCTGCTAAACCACTACTATTTTGGCGAATTCGCGCCTTGTTACACAGGCGCTCCCAAGGGGATGCCTTTGTTGTCAACCACAGCGACGGCTTGTCGCAAGGCTGCGGTACGATCGCTCATGACATGCTCTGGCGCAATCAGATCCAACAATCCCAACTTCTGCAAGCGCTGCTGAATTTTCTCGCTGGCACCGACGATGTAAACCTGCAAACCCTTATCGCAGGCATCGCGAATCGCATTTTCGATCGCCAGCGAAGCCGTCACCCCCAGCATGGGCACAGCAGTCAGATCCATCACCAAAGCATCCGCATCCTTCATAGCATTGTGTTCGCGGGAAATCGCCTTCGACAACCCAAAAATCATCGGGCCGCTCAAGCAGAACAGCAACACGCGCCCCCTACCCCGATCCAAGAGTTGCTTCTCCTCCTGACTGAGGACCACATCATCATCCGTATCGGAAATCAGCTTCACTCCCGCAGACTGCAAACTACTCAACCGTTCGATAGTCAGGATATTGGCAATAAAGACGCCCACACCCACCGCCACAATCAGATCCACAAACACAGTCAAAAACAGCACCCCGTACATGATCAGGGAACCCTTAACAGATACTTTGTGCGATCGTTTCAGGAAACTCCAGTCAAGAATATCAATCCCCACCTTCAGCGCAATCCCCGCCAACACCGCCATCGGAATCGGTTCAGTTAACTTCGCCGCGCCCAAAACCACCACCAGCAGCACCAACGCCCGAGTTAAACCCGACAACGCCGAAGTCGCGCCTGTTTGGATATTGACCACAGTTCCCATCGTTGCCCCGGCCCCCGGTAAGCCACCGCAGATCCCCGACATGATATTGCCAATTCCTTGACCGATCAACTCCTTATCGGACTTGTGCTCAGTCCGCGTCAGACTGTCCGCCACCACCGCCGTCAGCAAGGTATCGATACAGCCCAGCATCCCCAGCATCACCGCATTCACAAACATCACCGTGAGTTGACCGGCGGAAAAAGTCGGCAATTGCAAGGGAGGCAGTCCCACCGGAATTTCTCCAATCCGGCGAATATCCGCGCCCTGAAACACAGTCAGGGAAATTACCGTGCCGACAATCAGCGCTATCAATTGCGGGGGTACGATTTTCTTCAGCTTTTTGGGCATCAGGAAAATAATTGCCACCGTCAAGATACCGAGAATTGCTTCCGGCGGATTTACGTTTGCCAGCAACTGCGGAATTGCCATAAAAGTGCCCAAAACACCTCCTTTGGGAGGGGCTTGACCCAGAAACGGTGCAATTTGCAGAATTATCAAAATCACGCCAATTCCCGACATAAAGCCCGAAATCACGCTGTATGGCATCAGGGTGACGTATTTCCCTAGCTTGAAAATACCAAAGATGATTTGAAACAACCCCGCCAGCATCACAACGGTAAACGCCATTGCTAGCCCTTGTTCGGGATTGCTGGCGGTGAGGGATGCGACGATCGCAGTCATCACCACAGTCATCGGCCCTGTGGGTTCCGAAATCAGTGTTGGGGTGCCGCCAAACAGCGCCGCAAAGAAGCCAACACAAATGGCACCGTACAGTCCCCCGATCGGCCCGATTCCCGAAGCGACCCCGAAGGCGAGGGCCAGGGGCAGCGAGACAATGGCAGCCGTGACACCGCCGAAGATGTCGCCCTGGAGATTATTGAAACTAATCCGATTAGTTATTGACATGAGTGGTGCATTAATAAAATAGACAGAATTTAACAATGCTGACTTTGATCCCTTCACCCACTCTCAGGGCAAAAGTTTTCCCTAATCGCCTGACAGATAGCACAAGCAGGGCAGACCCAAGGAAAGGTCTGTACTCGTCCCCGATCGATGTCAAAGTCGTAAATACTTAATTTTCAGTATTTCTTAATTTCTTAATTTAATCTAAAACGTGTCTGATCGAATTTTTATTTTTAGCCTACTCTCTCAAGGCTCCCCGAAAAGTTTTCTATCGAGCCAAATCTGAGCAAATCTCAATGCCAAACAAAACCCCCTACTCTAATAAATTAATATCTTATATCCTGCTGATAATTAATAACTCTTATTGATGGTTACGATCGCGAATTAAATAATTTACACTCTTGAAAGTGGGATGGGCGTCCCGCCCGCCGTTTCTGGACGGGCTATAAGATCCCATCCCACAAGAACCATCACGCATTCTAAGTTATTTAATTCTCATGCCTTATTTAATCAACTCTCGCACAAACTCAAACGCTTTTGGACGCAACTCGACCGGCAGCAGCGACAATCCCAAACCTGCCCACATTTTCGCCGCAGAAACAGACTTTCCCTCCCGCACCATCCGGCGTCCTTTTGCAGTTTCACCCACCTCAATCAGCCGCAAACCCAGCGCTAATTGAGTTTCTGCAATCCTTTTGAGCCTGACTGTTTCCAACTTCTCGGAATCAAATTCGTAGCCGGTCAAATAGCGCAATTTATCGCTTAAATACGGAATTGCCCGATCGACTCCTTGCTGTCCTGCATGAACTCGATACTCCATCAACAGCTCCGGCAAGTAATAGCACTTTTTGCCAGCAATCGCAAGTCTTACAAACAAATCGTTATCTTCGCAATTTTGCAAATTCGGCCGCAGAAATCCCACTTCTTCCAGGGCGCGGCGCCGAAACAAAGTCGCCCCTATTTGCAAACTTTGTCTGAGAAAAACAGCAGATAGCAAATCCTCAATAATTCCAGCCGACAACTCGGTGCGCCCCCACCGCTGCGAATTGAGTTTCGTCTGGTTTTCATCTATATAATTGTTAATGTCGATCACCCAGTGATCTGTACTGACAAAATCGATGCTGGGGTCTTTATCTAAAATAGCAGATGTCCGCTCTAGAAATTGCGGGCTGAGGCGATCGTCATCGTCAAACTTGATAAAATATTTGCCCCTTGCAGCAGCAAAGCCCGATCGCATATTATTACTCTTGCCGATATTCTGCGGGTGGCGAATGTAGCGAATCGGGCGATGGCGTCCCGCCCCGCAAGCTACGACAAATTCCGACATCAACAAAGGAGTGCTGTCAGTAGAACCATCATCACAGATAATTAATTCAAAATCTGTATAAGTTTGATCTAGCACGCTGGCGATCGCACAAGCCAGCAGATGCACTCGATTGTAAGTAGGAATGCAAACGCTAATTTTAGGCACTAACTTAGACAATTTTAGATTTTAGATTTTAGATTTTAGATTGCTAAAAAGTGACTAAGCTGTTGTACATCTAATTTGACAGTCATTTTTTATACAATTATTATTGTGGAACTGGCCCCAGAACCCGGATCTGGATTCAATTTAAATGCGTAGCAGCTTACAATTTGGTATTAACACTTTTGGGTCCAGGAAAATTAACTTTAACTCAAACGAGCCGTACATTCGAGAATTAACTTTTGATTCACCAAAGCAAACGGTTGAATTTCCAAAGCGCGACGAAAAGCTTGAATAGCATTTAGGTATTCTCCCAAGGCAGCGTAGCACAAACCCAGACCGTGCAACGCCCCAAAATGCACCGGGTTCAGTTTGAGGACAATTTCGCAGTCGTCGATCGACTTTTTATAATTTCCTTGAGTATAGTGAAGTACGGCGCGTCGGTTCCAAGCTTCCGCAAAATCCGGCGCTTCCGCAATCAATTTCGTCAGCAAATCCAAAGCGTGGTGAACATCGCCTGCATCCAGCGAAACTTGCGCTCGCCTGAGAATTTGCATCCCATAGTCACCTTTCTGGTTAAACCAAGTGTGCCAGAGTTCAGTAGTTGCCCGATCGCGAACACTTTCGTCGGACTTTTTCAAGTCTTCCAGCAGCGCCTTAAGAGATAATTCGTCCATAGGTGCGAAGATTGTAAAAAAAAAACGTTTTATCAATCAATTTTATCGCGCAAGCGGCAAATTTATTTATCCCACATCCCATGAAGATTTTAATGCTTTCCTCAACTTTTCCCTATCCGCCCAGCCGCGGAGGAACTCAGGTAAGGACGTTTAATTTATTACAATACTTGAGCCAGCGACATGAGGTAATTCTCGGCACTGTACGATCGCCCGATGTCACCGACGCACAAATCGACGCATTGCGCCAGCAAGTCACAGAATTAGCAGTTTTTCCCAACCCGCGATTACCCCCCCAACCCCCCCTTGCTAAGGGGGGGCTAAGACTCCACCAGGAGACTGAGGAAGGATTCTTACCTCCCCCCCTTGTTAAGGGGGGGACTGAGGGGGGGTTATTTCCTGCCCTTAACCAGGGGCTTGAGGAGGGCTTCTTGCCTCCCCCCCTTAACAAGGGGGGGACTGAGGGGGGTTTCTCTGAAATAATAGGAAAATTCCACAGATTCGGTCGATTTTTGTTGTCCGGGACACCTCCGAACGTCCTCTCAAGCTACTCCCAAGCAATGCAGAATTGGGCAGACGAATTAGTAACAGCAGGCAAATGCGATGTTGTCACCTGCGAGCACAGCGTTAACGAGATTTACGTGCGTCCAGAATGGCGACAAAAAGTGCTGACAGTGGCAAACATTCACAGTTCCGTTTGGGGAACTTGCAGGGAAATGTTAGCAACCGGCACCTCGGAAAAACCCCTGCGGGATCGACTAAATTTACCCCTACTCGCCCGCTACGAAAAACGCTACTGTTCCAAATTCTCCCGCATTGTGGCGACAACATCCACAGACAGAGAGCAACTCCTCGAATTACTGTTGCCTCCGGTTCGAGTGCCAGGAAAACAAGATTTTTTTGTACCTCCCATAGATGTAATTCCTAACGGCGTGGATTTAACTCAATTTCCGTACCGGTCGATCGATCCGGGAGGACACACCTTAATTTTTGCAGGCGCAATGAACAATTTGCCCAATATTGACGCGGCGCGGTTTCTCAGTTTGCAAATACTGCCGCCTTTGCAGCAGCGCTATCGGGATGCTACCCTCACCCTAGTCGGGGCTTCGCCAGTCCCGGAAGTGCTCGCCTTGGGAGAACTTCCCGGAATTCAAGTAGTAGGTCGGGTGCAAAGGGTGGCAGAATATTTGCATCAAGCTGCTGTTTGTGTGGTGCCGATGCGGATAGGTTTTGGGATTAAAAATAAAACTTTGGAGGCGATGGCTGCGGGAACTCCCGTGGTTGCTAGCGATCGAGGTTTGGAGGGTTTAGCCGTCGATGGCGGCCCACAACTGATAAGGGCCTTGCGGGCGAACAATGTTCAGGAGTATGTTGAGGCGATCGCCAGTTTGTTTGAAAATCAGCAGCTAAGACAGGAGCTCTCTGTCAACGCGCGATCGCTCGTTGACAGCCAATACACTTGGGATATCATAGGTCGGCAGTACGATCGGCTATTGCAATTTTAAACTCTAAATTCTAAAATCTAAATTCTAAAATGGCATGATGGAACACAAAATTAACCCCTCAAAAAATCGAGCCAAACCCCCAGAAAATCCCAAAGTTGCTCCTCCCCCGACAAGACGCCGTCGCCAAACCCGACGCCCCAAAAATCTTCAAGAGTCCCCGCTTCCAATACCTACTCCCCGAACTCGCGCCAGATATCCCTGGAAAAGACTGATAGCTAATTTGACAGCCCTCAGCATCTTGGGTGGCTGTGCAGCTTTAATGGGAGGCGGCGCTTGGCTGAGTTATCAGCTAATTGTCGATCCCAATGGCAACAAGTTGATCTCTCAATTTGTGCCGGAATGGTCGCGCCTGCCTACAGGTAGCAGAGATTCGATCCAAACTCTCGATCAAATCAAAGCCAGCATCCGCAAATTGGGATTCGTAACCGGAGAAGCCCTGCCGCTTCCCGTCGATCAATCCCGCGATAATTCTATTGCCGATTTGCTATTACCGGTGATGGTAGAAAGAACTGTTAAGGCTTCTACTGTTTGCAAAAATCCTTGTCGTCAAATTGTCGAACTTCGGGTGTACAAGCGAGTGCAATTTCCCGATCGCAGTTCCGATAAAGAGCAGTATTTCCAACTAGCAAGTTCTGTGAATGTAGAAGGCCCTGCAGAATCTTTTGTCATTGCTTCTTTAGCTGACTCTACATCTAACAATCAAGCCTCCAATCAGTCGCTACCCCTAACAGAACTGCGCCGCTTTGATGGCAAGCCCCCCGCATCGGGCATTTGGTTTAATGTCAGCGGTCAACTAAAGCAGGGCGACAAGAAAATTCCCTACGGACAAGTCGTTCGCTACAACCCCAGCCAAAATCATTTAATGCCGCTGTTGGAGTGGGCGAGTGCGGCTGGACAACCGCCGAATTGGCAGCAAATTGTTAAGGGCGAAAACCCGCAGTTGGCGATCGACCAAACAGTTGGTTTAGAGCCGCAATTTACCCTTTATCAAATTGGCCCGCGCAAATTTTTGCCCAACCCAGTTCAGTTAACGGCGATTTCTTTAGAAGAAATTGCCTTCAATGACGAGACTTACAAAAATGGGCTGCGACTGGCGAAAAGCGGCCTGTGGTCTCCAGCATTAAATGTCATGCGTGTGGCGAAGGGGAAAGCCGGCAAAAATTGGCCCGCAGTCGCGCAAGCTCAGCTAGAAACGATCGAATTTCACGCTAAAATCACTCGGGCTCAGGCGATCGCATCTTGGGCCAGTCCCGGTCAACAAGTTCTCGCAGAATTAATCGACGGCCGCTGGACTGAAGCTTTGCAAGTATTTGAAGCCGATCCGAGCAACTCTCACGAAATAGCCACAACCCTCAAAAATGACAGCGGGCGGATCTGGAACCGCATCGACGCCGCCTTGAGAGTGAATGCCGCTGACGCCGATGTCAAGGCTTGGGGCGCCCTGATTGTAGCTTCTCAAGACGGCACTCGCGAAGCGATGAATTGGCTCGACCAGCAATCAGATACTGACAGCGAAACAAGAACTCGAATTCGGAATTTGGTCAACAAACTTCAGGAAGCAGTTTCTCAGGCGGAAAGTTTAGAAGACCACAAAAGTCAAATTATGGGTTCTGCTACTTTAATTAACAGTGTCAATCCCGCTGAGTGGCTGGAACCAGAACCGAACAATGAGTTAAAATTGGCAGGAGAACAAGTTTGGTATCAGGTGCAGGTAGCAAGTTTTTACGACGGTAGCCGCTGGGTTAATTCACCATTTTCTGATGTACAAGTGAGTTCTTTTCCTGCTACTCAAGTCAAGTGGCTCTGGGGGCGGCTAGGATTACAGGCTGACCCCAAGATTAAGATTGAGGTAGCGATGGCTAACGGTCAACAAAGAGTTGCTGTGGGAACGGTGAAAGCAGTGCAGATTCAAGACGGAAGTCTGCGCTTGCTGGCGGCGGTTGACAAGCGATCGTAATCTGGCAGAAAGCCTTCGGCAGATAGAACAGTCCCGGAGACACTCTTGATATTACAGCGGATTCCAGGTTTATAAAGTACACCCCAGAAACCGGGTTTCTTCTGGATTTCTCGCCAGAAACCGGTTTTATTCAAGAAACCCGGTTTCTCTGTACTTCACTTACCTGGAAAGTGCTGTATGTCCGGTCGATTACCCATAATACGGTAGGGGATCCCCTCACGAAAAATATCTGCCAATAAATGACAATCTCAAAAACCCGCCCTTTTAATCGCGGTCACTCGATCGGACATGATATGACACAAAGAAACCGGGTTTTTTTACCATTTCTGCCGATCGCAACAGAAGTATTTTCGTAAAAAAACCCGGCTTCCTTCCACCTGTACGTCCAAAACTCGGAAAAAGGAAAATTCTTTCTCTTGCCTCTCCCGCAACTCGGACAACAATGCAGACAAAAATTTTGTTAATTTAATTAATTAACACAACCTGTGCACAAAAAACCCACAGATGTCAAATCGCGCCCTTTTTAGAGAGTGCTGCAATCATCTGCCGTTTCACTGCTTTAGCCCAAAGCTCAAACTCCAAACTGTTGATATTCTGAATTTTCACTTCCTCAACAGGCTGAGTTGGGGCTTCCTTCTGTGCTGTAGTCTCCATTGTTTTTTCCCTCGTCAAAAAATGTTAGTAGTCGCTCGCAAACGCTTAGCATCATACATCTATTTTAATAACTAATTCTGGCAAGAAATTACACTAAAGGCATAGAATTTAACCATAAAATGCAGTAAATACATCTAGATCATGCAATTTACGAATTTAATGTAATAAAACCCTACAAGCCATGTTATATATAGGCTTTTCTTGACATTAAAATTTTACAACTTACATTATATCGCACTATCAAACCACTGCTTATGTTAGTAAAGTTATTTTTAAATGAATGTATTGACATATACAGCAGAAAATAATTTTATTGAATTCACATAGTCCCGTAAAGTCGATCGCCCGCATCTCCCAGTCCGGGTACAATATAGCCATGCTCGTCCAAACACTCGTCAACAGCAGCCGTATAAATCTGCACGTCAGGGTGTTGTTCGTGAAAGTGCCCCACTCCCTCCGGTGCCGCCAGCAAGCACAAAAATTTAATAGACTTCGGATGAACTTCTTTCAGCCTATCCACTGCCGCCACTGCTGAATTACCAGTAGCCAGCATCGGATCGACAATTAAAACATCTCGCTGTTCGATATCCTGGGGAACTTTGAAATAATATTCAATCACCATCCGAGTTGTCGGATCGCGGTACAAACCAATATGTCCTACCCTCGCAGACGGAATCAGCTCTAAAATACTATCTAACAGTCCCTGACCAGCACGCATAATCGAAATAATCACAATTTTCTTTTCAGCAGCCAGCACCGGTGCATTCATTTTCGCGATCGGCGTTTCTATTTGTTCGTATTTTAGCGGCAAATCTCGCGTCACTTCATAGGCTAGCAGCATTCCAATCTCTTTGAGCAATTGGCGAAATTTCGCCGTACTCGTTTGAGTTTGCCGCATCAGAGTTAACTTGTGCTGTATCAAAGGATGGTCAATGACAGTAACTTTAGCACTCATTTTTTTGAATAATTAATTGGCTTTATTATAACTTATCAGCCATCGAGGCATTCTTGACGCAAAAAAAAACCGATTTCTGCGGCCCCTGCGTCCTGGACTACTTATATCAAACCCTATTGAAAACACGAATACCGCGCGAATAAAATTGCTCCGACAATTACCTTTCATCCCCCCAGAGCGACACTAAGGAATGAAAATTAAATAACTTCCACAAGATTGTGGGACGGGCGGGACGCCCATCCCACAATAACAATTAAAATTGTAAGTTATTTAATTCGCGATCCTAAGCCAGTTTTAAATCGGAATCTCAGGGGCCAAACTAACTACAATGTTCGAGATAGCTTAGCCACTATAGCGAATGTTTGGTCTCGCTGTGGTGATAGTGTAAATATGAGAGTAAATGCTGCAATGACAGCCCGCGGTGCCGGCATGGCCACCGTTGACTCCTTCGATTTGGCTCATCGCGGTTTAGTTTATCGCGTCAAATATCGCACTTGCCGCTAAGCAGCTTGTTGGGAGTGTAGTGTGAGGTATAGTTTTCAGGTTTGAATTTGGAATTTTTAATTTTAAGTTGGAAGAGGGAATAAATTTCCCTCTTCCTTCTTGCTTCTTCCCTCTTTCTTCTTCCCTCTTGCTTCTTCCCTCTTCTTGACATCCGTTACATCTGATATCTTGCACCATTGTCAGCAACAGGCTTTTCGGCCTGTTCCACAAGAAAATCTACTCTTTGTGGAACGGGCCGAAGAGCCCGTTCTTGAGAATGGTGCAAGATGTGAGTTACATCCGTTACATCCGTCGAGCGAATCCGTTGCCGAACTTCCCTTTTCCTTCTTCCTGACATCCGTTATATCCGTCGAGCGAATCCGTTGCCGAACTTCCTTCTTCCCTCTAAAACACAGTCCCGTCACTTTCAATCTGAATTGGCGGCACTCCACCAGGCCTCAATTCGCCCGCAATTTTCCGCCCCGCCGCCCAAGTTCCTCCTTGCAAAATCTTCACCAGCGGCAATTCTTCCGCACTCAAATGCAGCTTTTCTCGAATAGCAGCGGCAATTTTATCTAAAAGATTCACAGTCAGCGATCGCCACTCTACTATAACTTCCGAACCAGGCAAGTAACTCTGTGCAAAAATAGCCGAATCTTTGGGCTGCAGCAGCCCGATATCCAAACACAAACCGCCGTTGCGGTACTCCGGCAATCCCGTTAACTCATCCAATCCCGCGACTTCTAAACCAACTTCTTGCAGCGGTTCCAACAGCGAATAAGTCAACCACTGCGAGAGTTTGTGAAACGGCACCAATTCATCTCCCAGATTTTCTCCTGTTAAAGCCGGATGCCGCCAAACATCGCCTAAATTAACGCCACCAATTGCATATCTTCCCGGCCAAATTTCCCCAAAACCTGTCAAAACAGCGCTCAATACTTCAGTAGCATTCACAGTTTTGTCTCCCGAAACCCGACTGTCGAGCAAGTATTTTGCCAAATTGCCGGGACGCGGGTTTTCGCTACCAAATAATAATGGATGCTGGCAAATCGCCTTCCCCAAACGCTGCAATAATTCTAATCTGCCTGTTAAACCAACTAGCGGATTGTCTCGACTTACCTGAAATCCAGCAGCTAAGGCTTCTAGTTTTAATTGAGAAAGTCCGCGAAAATCAGCTTGCCAAGGAAAATCGGGATTGCTGGAAAAAACACCTTGACAAAACATCCGCAAGCTGGCTATTGCTAACCCTTCAGAACGGCGGTAAACCTGTCCGGTTTCGGATTCGCAATACTGCCAATCTGCACCAGCACCGGCATCAAGCAAAACGCTGACAATGGCTAAATCAAATTTGATCTTAGCTTGCTCTATGAGTGCAAATTCGGCTATTGCTGCATCCAATTCGGCGATTCGCGACAAGTTGCCGGCTTCAAAATGTCGCCAGCGACTGTGAAAGGGAATGTTAAAATCAGGATACTGTTGGCGCGTTGTGTCAATTACATAATTTGCTGCTTTGTCGAGTTGGGATAAATCGACGCGGAAGTAGCGAAGTTTGTCCTGGCTGGCTAAATCAAAAAGCCGATCGCACTTTTGACGAATAGCAGCCGGCGTTCTCAGATATTCTACAGTCTCAAGTTCACTATTGCCCAAGTTCATACTACCAAACAGCGGTAAACATCATTTTCTTGAAAAAAGTCAAACTGACTGTAATCTAAAAGATTATCTAAAATCGCATTTTTATCGATTTTGATCAGCTTATATTCCCACTTAGACCCGCTGACTTCGCGTTTTATTTGATCGGAAACTATGACCGAATTTCTTTCTCTACCCGGACATACTATTTTACTTAAATCTTCCAGCCTGTCGGCTATGTGAATATCTTTTCCGTAAGTGCAAGACCTAAATATATATAAATTTCCCTTAGCAACTCCCACCGACAAGCCGCAAGGTATTTGATTGGCGTCAATAAAAAGTTTCCAATTCTCGCACAGACTTTCCATTGCCGCTAAGGCTGAGTGAGCTTCCGGGAAAGTCAACAAATGCGAATCGCCAACAATACTCCGAATTGTGCCGCCGTATTCTTCGCAAATTGTTTTTTCAAAAGTATCAAAGTTGGTGAGCAAATATTCCACATCTTTGATCGAATTAGATTCTTGATAGGCTATAAAACCTCTCAAATCTGCTTTAATTATTGCTTGATTCTTGATAATTCGCGTTTTGTAACTTTGGTCAACTTTGTAAACTTTTTCAGGTTCGCTCATCCCTTTCAAAGAAAACTCGTTGACAAAAGACGTTTGCACTTCTGCTTTGTTGAGCGCTAGCCATGCTGCTTGGGACAAATATATTTCATCCGGCGGAGTTACTGATTCTATGCGCGCTGTTAAATTCACCGTATCGCCAAAGATATCTTTATCTTGATGCAAGACATCTCCTAATGTAATCGACACGCGAATAGCCAATCGTTCGTCGTTCGCCTTGCTAGATTGTTGCGCTCTCAATTCTTGCTGCATTTCTATGGCTGCTACCGCCGCTGCTGTGACGCTGGGAAAAATTATCCAAAATGAATCACCTTCCCCTTTAATCACGCTGCCTTCATTTCTGGCGCTAATATCTGAAACAAAAGTTTTATGCTCGTTTAACAAACTACTTAAGTCCGACTGAGATAATTTTTTGACTCTGGCGGTATATCCACAAATATCTGTTTTTACGATCACACTAGAACGCAAATTAGCCATAACCTACCCTGACTGATCAAAAACCAGCAATAATTTTATGTGGCCAAGACGCGATAGTTCGCGTCCGATCGCGTCTTAGCCCTCTCAATCTCCTAAATCGCGTCCGATCGCTTCTGCAAGAATTGTAGCATCTGGCACAGGGTCAGGCGTGTAGTAGCCGGCGGCTTTTTTGGCGACGATTTCGACTTGTGCGTCTGCAGGAATCCAATCTTCAGGAATGGGGATGCGATCGACCACCTGAATGCCAGAATTGATAATCGCATTGTATTTCATATCGCTCATAGAAACTAAACTGTCAATGCGAGAGATCCCCAACCAGTGCAGCACGTCTGGCATTAGTTCTTGAAACCGCATATCTTGAACTCCCGCAACACATTCAGTGCGCGTAAAATAGGCATCAGCTCGATCGCCGCCTTCCTGCCGTTTTCTGGCATTGTACACCAAAAACTTAGTCACTTCCCCCAAAGCTCTCCCTTCCTTGCGGAAGTAAACTATTACCCCAGAACCGCCGGATTGTGCAGTTTGGATGCAAATTTCCATCCCGTGTACCAAATAAGGGCGACAAGTGCAGATATCCGAACTGAAGACATCTGAACCGTTGCATTCATCGTGTACCCGTACCGCCAACTGCTTATCGGTGTCAGAAATATTCCCGACATCGCCAATAATATAAACCGTAGTTCCGCCAATTGGTGGCAAGAAAACGTGTAAATCTGGCCGCGTCACTAAATCCGAGAACATTCCGCCTGTTTGCTCGAACAGGACACGGCGGAGAACGCTTTCTTGGGCGCCGATTCGCCTCGCAATTCCCGGCAAATACCACACCGGATCGATCGCAATTTTAGTTACTGCTAAATTGCCACCTGCTTTGACTATTTTGCCATCAATTTGCACTCGCCCCTTAGCGATGGCATCTTGCAATTCCGGCATATTAATGTGAGCTTTAGTGACAGCAATTGTCGGTCGAATATCGTATCCCTGCTGGAGAAATGAAGTATAAACTTCGCTAACCAAACCCCCAAAGGGATCGAGAGAAACAATCAAATTGCGATCGCCCCAACTCGGATGCGGCCCGATGTGTGCCGCCGGAGAGGTGTTGGTAAAATCGGGGCGGTGATCGGCTTGGAGTGCGCCGGAAGCAACTGCTAGCGCGCGATAAACAGAGTAGGAACCCGAATGAGTGCCGATCGCATTCCGGTGAGACGATTTGGTAAGGCTACCAATAACAGGCCCCCGTTTCAGGGGATCGATTTCTCCCCAGTAAATGGGATGAGGTTTTGTGCCGGATCTGTCGGGATGGGATGTTAAAACTATATGCTTGGGTTTAGACACAGTTTTTTTGGGATCTTGCTATGGATGCTGCTGTTGGTTGTAAGCCGAATCGCAATCTGAAACAGTGATTCATCATACCAACCGTACACACCTCCCTGGTTGAAACAATCGCGCTACACACACACAAACCTTTCTCGGCTTGGGTTGCACGATAACAAGAGGTTTTCGTCGGATTTGATATAAGGATCGCGAATTAAATAACTTACAATTTTAATTGTTATTGTGGGATGGGCGTCCCGCCCGTCCACTCATGACGGGCTATAAGAGCCCATCCCACTTTCAAGAGTGGAAGTTATTTAATTCTCATTCCTAAGTCCAGAGTTCGATCTTGGACAGTATAGCCAACACCAAAGACAGCACAACTGCCAAATGGCAAGTGTGAAGTTTTAAGAGATGCGCGAAAAAAAAAGATTTGAGATTCTGAGCCGCCGACGTGCACTCAATCTCAAATCTCAAATCTCAAATCAAATACTTTTGGTAAAAACGTCTTAATCCAGGCTTTGAGGGTGACAGAATTCCATTAAAATTGCCTCACCTTCGCCGCGCGAGTCCAATTCCTTCGCCATGCACTCAACACGTTCTTCCGAAAGGAAGAAGCGGGTAACTTTGTGCGGTACAAACCACCGATAGCGCTGCCACAAACAGATAGAGTAACGAAGGGCATCCGGCAAAGAGTATGTGTAATTTCGCTGAATTGCCAAACCAGCCTTTTCCCCGGCTAGAGCCAAAGTTTTTGGAGTGTAACCGATCAGATTGTAGGGATAATCGGTGCTGTGCCAGCGCCAGCCCAGCTTGCGCGCGTATTCGCTATCAGCGTTCGGTACAGCCACCCAAATGTAACCGTTTGGAGCCAGCAACTGCCTCATGCAGTCGAGTGTTTCAACGGGAAAAGGCGTTGCTCCCAAAACGTGTGAACAGAGTATGACATCAAACTTTTCGTCAGTACCTTTTTCTGCAACGTATTCTTCTACAGTGCCGGTGAAAACATCGACACCGCATTCGCGGGCTGCTGCTGCTGCTGAGGAGCTAGGCTCAATTCCTGCTACCTCAACTCCGAGTTTTTTGAAGACTTGGATAATGGAACCTCCCCCGCATCCTACGTCTAACAGCCGCTTGCCTACAGGGATAGGAATGTGTCGGTATTCATTGAGTTTTTTAGCTTGTTTTACTACGTCTTCTTCCTCTGGTACGTAAGTATTGTAGCACTGCCAGCCCTCGGGGTAATAATCGCTCAGTTCATCCCATGTCGGGCGGGGATTTACGAATACTAAGCCACAATCTTCGCATCCGTAAACTGACCATTTAGGAGCCTCTTTTGGTTGGCGGGCTGTCCCGGCTGTGTACTGGAAGCTGATTTTTTGGGAGCTGCAAACTGGGCAATTTGTAAATTTTTGCATGGTTCAGTTTCACGATTTGTACAGTTGCTAAGGGCAGTGGAACGACCACAATTTATTACCATTAGCTGAGCTGGTAGAGTGCACCACTGCAAACAGATCGAAAACTAGGTTTATTTGCAAATCAGTATTTGTAGATGCTTGGGTTGTTGGCGCTCGCCCCCCGATTAAGCGGCGCTGTACAATTTTATGTCTAAATGGTTAGACTGAGAAGGTAGCATTTGTTACCTATAAGACAACCGACGCTCAACAGACAATGATTGTCGGTAGCGTTTTTGCGGTTGGGCTAAATTCTTACAAAAATACTAACTCACAAAATTAATGTTGCCAAGTACATCTAATTATTTGCTCAAAAATGGTCGCGTACCCACGTCTCTTCTAGAGATGAAATCGATCGCCCCGTCAGCTTCTACTGTCGCCACAACGGGGAGTGAGAACAATTTTTGTTTGGTGGATTTGGAAATTGCAGCAGGGACGATCGCCCAAATTATCCCAGTAGGTAGAAAACCTGTATCCTCCTCTGGAGATATCCCAGTTGTAGATTTGCACCGCGGCTTAGTTTGGCCTTGTTTTGTGGATATGCACACCCATTTAGACAAAGGCCACATTTGGGAACGATCGCCCAATCCCGATGGAACTTTTGCCAGCGCGATCGAAGCGGTAGGCGCTGACGCTCAAAAAAACTGGAATGCAGACGATGTTTACCGGCGAATGGAGTTCGGCCTCAAATGCAGCTACGCCCACGGAACCAAGGCTATCCGCACTCACATTGACAGCGCGGGCAAACAGGGAACCGTTAGTTGGGGAGTATTTGAAGCGCTGCAAGCCGAATGGGGCGATCGGCTGATCTTGCAAGCAGTTTCCCTGGTTTCCCTCGACTATTTCCTGACACCAGCCGGCGAAAAATTAGCCGATCGCATGGCCCAAACCGGCGGCATTCTCGGCGGAGTCGCCTATATCAACCCCGACTTAGACAAACAACTCGATCGAGTTTTTGCCTTAGCCAAAGAACGAAATTTAAACCTCGACTTCCACACCGACGAAAACGACGATCCAGATTCAGTAACACTGCGGGAAGTCGCAAAAACCGCCATCCGCCATCAATTTTCCGGTCAAATCATCTGCGGACACTGCTGTAGTTTAGCTGTACAACCGCCAGATTTAGTAACAGAAACTATCGCATTAGTCAAGGAAGCAAATATTGGCATTGTCAGCTTGCCGATGTGCAACCTTTACCTGCAAGACCGAGAATCTCAGCGTACACCTCGCTGGCGAGGAGTGACACTGCTGCACGAACTCAAAGCAGCCGGAATTCCCGTTGCAGTTGCTAGCGACAATTGTCGCGATCCGTTTTACGGATTTGGCGATCATGATGTTTTGGAAGTCTTTAATATGGCAGTCCGCATCGCTCATTTAGATAGGCCCTATGGAGACTGGCCCTGTACAGTGACAAAGACTCCTGCAGATTTAATGGGATTGCCGAAGTTAGGACGAATTGCAGTTGGTTTACCAGCAGATTTGATTTTGTTTAAGGCGCGGAATTTCAGCGAATTGTTATCTAGAGCGCAGGGCGATCGTACAGTCTTGCGGCAGGGTAAAGAAATTGATACAACTTTGCCCGATTACCGGGAACTCGATGATTTATTAGCAACTGAAATCTGACATTTTGTACGAATATCAAGAACAGGCTCTCCGGCCTGTTCCACAAAAGATGAATTTTCTTTCTACTCGTTACTAGGCAGAGCCGGGAAAGCAGTTAATTGAGTTTTGTGGAACGGGCCGGAGAGCCCGTTCTTGACAATCGTGTAATATGTAGGTTTCAAAAATCATTTAGCCTTGGTATATTGTCAATTTGCAACTATTTTGATATAAATATAAAAGCGAATTCAAGTGAGGATGTTTTAAGTGAAAGCAGTTATTTTATTGTCGGGAGGGCTGGATTCCTCAACAGTTTTGTATCAAGCCAAAGCCGACGGCTGCGAGTGTTACGCTATTTCCTTTGACTACAATCAAAGACACCGGCGGGAGTTGGAATCAGCAAGGGCGATCGCACTTTCGGCAGCGGTTAAGGCACATCAGATAGTAAACTTTGACTTAACACTGTGGGGCGGTTCCGCTTTGACGGATAATGAGATGGAATTGCCTCGCGATCGCACTCTTGGAGAAATGTCTCAAAACATCCCCACTACCTACGTTCCAGCTAGAAATACGATCTTTCTCAGTTTTGCCCTCGCCTACGCAGAAACTCTACAAGCCGATCGTATTTACATCGGCGTCAACGCTTTAGATTATTCCGGCTATCCCGACTGCCGCCTCGATTACATTCAAGCCATGCAGGAAGTATTTCGGTTAGGAACAAAGCAGGGAAGAGAAGGAGAAGCTATTAATATTGTAACACCTTTGATCGAACTTAAAAAAACCGAAATTATTCAATTAGGCAACAAATTAGGAGTACCTTGGGAGCAAACTTGGTCTTGCTATGCAGGCGGGGAAAATGCCTGTGGCGTTTGCGATTCTTGTCGGTTGCGGCTGGCTGCTTTTGAGGAATTGGGATTGAAAGATCCGGTGCCTTACGCTTAAAGATGACTTACGCACGACGGCCCAGAAACCGGGTTTTTTCGAGTCTCTTCGCTTCCGCCCGCCGAAACGGTAAAAAACCCGGTTTCTAAGCATCGCAGCGGGTGGTCAATCGATTTGAGATTTTAGATTTTAGATTTTAGATTGACCCCACGGATAAATGCGGGGGCTTGAGGATTTTAGATTTTCGATTTTGGATTGATTCCACGGATAAATCCGGGGGCTTGTACCATCAAGAAATTCCTGGTCAGAAACCGGGTTTTTTCGCAAGAATATGTTACAGATGGCAGAAACTGCCAAAGACCCGGTTTCTTGGGTTTTGATGGGTAAGTCCTGCATGACTAAAATTTTTAAAATTGATTCTTAGTTAGTTTTGAATCATCCGAGTGCTTATTTACCTTCCGGCTCATCCTCAACTTCCAGTTGACTCTCGTCTTCCTGTCCGAACGTAATTTCATTTTGCAGCGAATTCAATGGGACTAAAAGCATATCAGCTATTTGCGATTGTCCTCTAGCCCTGTAGATATCTATCGCTTTCTGAAAATCTTCTACTCCCCCCTGTTTTTCTCCAATTACAGCTCGCATACGAGCACGGATAATATAAGCTTCTACAAAATCCGGATTAAGATTAATTGCTTTAGTAAAAGCTTCAGCAGCTTCCTTATACTGTCCTTTGCGACCGAGGTCAAATCCTTGTTCATAAAGTTCTTTAGCTTCCATCGCATTCCTTAATTTATTTTGAATCAGTAGGCTGCTTATTTGTCTTCCGGCTCATCCTCAACTTCCGGTTGACCCTGGTCTTCCTGTTCATCCTTAATTTCATTTTGCAGCGTATTCAATGGGACTAAAAGCTGATCAGCTATGTCTGATCGTCCTCTAGCCCTGTAGATATCCATAGCTTTCTGAAAATCTTTAACTCCCCCATGTTGGTCTCCAGTTCCAGTCCGAGCATAAGCACGGTAAATATAAGCTTCTACAAAATCAGGATTGAGATTAATTGCTTGAGTAAAAGCTTCAACTGCTTCCTTATACTGTCCTTTGCGACCGAGGTCAAATCCTTGTTGATAAAGTTCTTGAGCTTTCATGGCATTCTTTAATTTCTGCTGTTCATCTCGCTTGCATAAAGGATCGAGTCTATTTACTTGACCTGATGAATCAATTATAAAGCACCCTGGTTGTTCCTGAGCATTCGCTAGAGTCTGAAAAAGAGGTAGACTAATTATTGATTGTTTTTTACAAGCTAAAAATTATGTCTATTGAAGAGCGCCGAGGTATTGAAACAATTGACAGAAACCAAAATCTACTTCTCGTTCGCGCTCCTATTGAGTCAGTGGCGCAAAAGCTTAGTAGGGCGAGACGCGCGGATGTCTGGGAACGGGATATCTACGATCGCGAAATCGAAATTACCGCCGAAAGCTATATTGTATTTCAGTTCCGAGGACACCCTTGGACAATCTTTGAGCAACTGAATCATCATCCCGGTTCCCTTGTATTTGGAGAAGGAGATGCTATCACCCTTTCCTGGTTCCTATCCACTCGCGCCATCTACTACAAATGCAGCGACACTTGCGGTTATATTGGTTATAACTGCTACGACAGAGGTGCATTTGCAGAGATGCTGTACTTTGAGGAAGAAATGGATCTCCTGTTCCTCTCTGACTTTCGTGAGGTTAAAGCTGAGGACATTGACAGTGCCTTTCGCTTTACTTACGCTTTTATGGAGGAGCAAGATATCTACATTCCCTTCGTATATTACGAAAATGTGAAGGTTGGCGATCGCATTAATTTACGCCCCAAAGGCCCGACGTTAGATGATTTAGTACGCAGCGACTTCGAGCGAGTAGATTATCTAGGTATTCGCTAAAATATTCTCAACTAGAAAATTTCGCCACACTACTCACCCCGCTATTCTTTCGCCCTTTCCCCACAACTTCCTCATCCGCTGCTGCAATTCCATCTAAAGTTCGATCGCCCGCAGCCCCTTCCAACAAGTGAATTTGAAGTTGATCCAACCGCGGCCCGCACACAGAAACAACCGTAAGTTCTACGTTGTCGCCGCGCCAAACTTCCCCCACAGCCGGCATTCTTTGCAACTGATAGCTCAGAAAACCTCCGATTGTCTGATATTCGTCAGTTACTGGCAAATCCAAATTCAATATTTGATTCACATCATCTAAATTTAACTGCGCTTGCACTAAATAAGTGCGATCGTCCAATACTTGCAAAGCAATTTCTTTACTGTCGGGTGACTCGTAGCTGCGGCCGATAATTTCGGCTATCAAATCGCGCAGTGTCACTAACCCGGAAATGCCGCCAAATTCATCGACTACGATCGCAATTTCTTCCGACGAACTCTGCATCAAAGGCAGCAGTTCCCCCAGCAGCATCATCTCCGGTACAAACCTCACCGAACCCATCCAATTTAAAATTGGCGTGTCGGGAGATAGCAAACCTTCAGCTAGGGGTTTCGCAAGTTGTTTGAAGCCAATAATGCCGATAATGTCGTCTAAAGAATCTCCCGTCACGGGATAGCGGGAATGGTTAGAAATCGCCATTTCGTCGAGCAAATTTTGAAATGTGGCCGTCTTGGGAAGTGCGACAATGCTAGGCCTCGGCACCATTACTTCTTCTACCCAAACTTCGCCAAATTCAAACACGTTGTTGAGCAATTCTCGCTTTTCTGCTTCCAAGCCGCTGGATTCGCTGGAAGTAGCGATAATTAATTGCAGTTCTTCGGGAGTAACCGGTCGATGCCTTAGATCGTATTCGATGCCCGCAAACCGCAAGAGCGATCGAGTAGATTGATTGAGAAACGACACAAAGGGCTTGAACAAACGGGCAATCAATAAACTCGGAGGCCCTAAACTTCTGGCTAGCTGTTCGGAATACAGCAACGCTACAGATTTGGGAAAGAGTTCGCCCAGTACGATTTGCACGTAAGCTAGCAACAAAAAAGTTACTATTGATATGCTAAAAGAATGGGCGATCGCCGATTTGATGTAAATTGGCAGCGGCAAATAGCCGATCGACATTCTCACTAGCACGGCGATCGTGCTTTCTCCAATCCAGCCGAGAGCTAAACTAGAAAGAGTGATTCCCAACTGCATTGTTGAGAGCAATCGCTCAATACTTTGCTGCAAAGATTGCACAGTTAAAGCTGCAACGTCGCCAGCGTCCACTAACTGATTGATGCGCGATCGGCGTACCGTCACCATCGAAAACTCAGCCGCCACAAAAAAAGCATTAATCGCAATCAGCAACAGCACTGACAGCAACCGCGACAGCACCTCTGTCAAACTCATCGCGGGTAAATCAGATATCTCCTGCACTCTCGCCCCTAAAAGTGACACAATGCTCCCTAAAAAAACTTTCTCGATCAAACCTGAGAATCCCTCTGCAGGTTTGGTCTTCTTTTATTTTACTTCGCCACTGGAATGCCAGATATTTGCAACTGAAGTTTTTGACCTGGATAATCTGTCAGCGTCAACGAAACTTCCTTAGCATTTTCTAGCAAAGCTGTGGGAATACTCACCGTACCGTAAAACACCTGCCCGTTGGGGGGGAGTTCCGACGGCAAATCCTCGGCAGTCGCGCTCAGGGCCCGGCCACGATCGTCAGTGACGTTCAAGAAACTGTAGAGAAACCTCACAGCTTGGGAGCCTTCATTTTTCATGCTCACGTCTAGCAGCATGGAATTGTTGCGCTGACTGGACGCGCTTACCTCCAAGGTTATTCCCCCGTCGCGACTGTTCAGGGGAAACTTGGCGCTGGCATTTTGTGCCGCCGGTTTTTTGGCCGCGGCTGCTTTAGAGCTTGCCTTCTCTGTTTTAGTATTTGCCCCGGCCGTTTTTTCGGGATCGCGACCTTCTACCCGTGCTTTGACGGTTGTGAGAATGTCTTTTTCTTTCAAAATGCTCACTTGGTCTTTGCTAGCGGTCTTTCCAGGCTTGCCGCTGCCAGCATTGTTGCTGGGACGAACATCGGGTTGAGTCGTTCCTTGCAAGGCTTCGCGACCTATAGTAAATCCCCAAACAGAACTCGTCACGCCTGCTCCAAACATGAGAGCGAGCAGAATTAGAGTCAGCACTACCGTCGAATTCACTGCCATTGCCTATAAGTTTATGCCGAGTCCTAGAAACTGCTTTGTCCGGTCGATCGGCTTGCCTAAGATTGGCTAACAGGCGATCGGGACTCAGCCGCTCTAAAGATTTTGATTTTTGTTCTCTAGTTCTAGCACGGACTGAGAAATTATGTTATAATTCATTTTGAGTTAGGTCGAAGAAATCGATTTAACGGCAGTTGGCCGAGCGGTTTAGGCAGCGAACTCATAATTCGCCCCAGGCAGGTTCAACTCCTGCACTGCCGATTTTTAATAACTTAGGACGCTCAGCGCCCGAAAAACCCCGTTTCTTCCTAGAGGATTGCTTACCCAAAAGCCCCTATTCTGGTAGAAACCGGGTTTTTTACGTTGTCAGCGGGCGGAAACGAAGTATTTTGCTCGGTGATGGACGCAAAAAGTGGCTTGACGCGCTAGTTACAGCGCACCCTAAGTAGTTTATTTAGCTGGACATTGTTTAACAGTCATTTGTGCCCAATCTAAAATCTAAAATCTAAAATCTAAAATCGTATTATCCCTTAATTAACTCCACTCCGTCGCGCCCGTCGATATCTTGAACGTAAACCTTAACTTGTTCTTCCTTTGCAGTCGGCAACTTTTTACCCGTAAAATCCGGCTGAATCGGTACTTCTCGGTGGCCGCGATCGACTAATACCGCTAACCAAATTTTCTCCGGCCGCCCGTAATCGTTTACCGCATTCAAAGCCGCTCGACTCGTTCTGCCTTTATATATAACGTCATCTACCAACACCACGGTTTTGCCCGTCAAATCGAAAGGAATTTCTGTTTTAGCCGGTGTCCGCATCGCAACTCGATCCAAGTCATCTCGATAAAAGGTAATATCCAAAGCGCCCACGGATACTTTGACTTGTTCGAGGACTTCAATTTGATCTGCCAAAATTTGAGCTAAAGGCACTCCTCTACTATGAATGCCCAACAGCACTAACTCCGAGGGATTCCCTGATTTTTCGACAATCTGGGAAGCGACGCGGGTGAGAGTGCGCCTCACTTCATCAGGGGATAAAATTTGGATAATTTTAGTCATGGGTTGCTGCGAGCTAATTGTTGGCTGTTGGCATATCGAACAATTTGAGATTTGAGATTTGAGATTTGAGATTGACTTGACAGATGAATCTGGGGGTTTGAACTAAGGTCAATCGATTTTAGATTTTAGATTTTAGATTTTAGATTTTAGCATTGACTTGCGCGAGATAAATTCGGGGGCTTGTTGATCCGATACAGGTTTTTTATTTCTGGACGGATGAATCACGTGGCGGGTATCCTCGATGCTTTCGGTCAAAACTTTTTTTGCTTCTGTCGGTGGCTTATATCTGTCTTCTGCTGGGCTTACCCAGAACGGATGAAAAGCAGATGCTGCGATTGCAATGCTTGGAGCGCGAACAATGACAGAAATACGTTATTTATGTCTCCTGGACTGTGCGGGTGAGGTCATCAGTTAGCGACTCAAACATAATAAGGTATAAAAAAGCAATGATAGTCCCAACCAAATCAGAAAGCAATACCGAGTTAATTGCAATGCTTGGCAAATTAGCGGCGCTGCGATCGGGTGAACCGGCTCGCCTAACAGCGCTTTGTGTTTGAGAACTCCGCGATAGGAATTAGTACCTCCTAGTTGCACTCCCAAGATGGCGGCGTAAACGCACTCGCTCCAACCGGAATTCGGGCTGGCATCTTTAACAGCATCTCTCTGACAAATTTGCCAAATGTAAATCGGTTTGCCCGATATAACGGCTAAAGTAATCACTGTTAGCCGGCAAGGAATCCACGTCAGCACGTCTTCTAGTTTGGCGCTAAACCATCCTAAATCAGTGTATGGCGCTTCTTTGTAGCCGATCGTAGAATCTAATGTGCTGGCTGCTTTGTAAGCGATCGCCAAGGGGACTATAGCACTCGCCCACATCGAGTTAGGATCGATCGGCGCACCGGTAACACTTAATAATAGATGTGGCAGAGCGAACCCAAGTAAGGCATAAAATAGCGGTGCTGTCACGCCATCGACTGCATTCTCTGTTACAGTTTCTAACAATGCTCGCAGAATTTCTGGCTCGGATAAGTTTTCGGTATCCCGGCCGACGTAAAGGCTCAACCTTTCTCGCGCCTTGACTAAATCTCCAACATTTAAAGGTGCTAGCACATCCTCTGCTGCCGCCCTCAAACTGCGACCTGCAAAACAGCTTGCCAGCAAAATGGTCTGTATGGCAATACCTAAAAGAGGATGCACCCAACTAGCAGCTTGGACGATCGACCAACTGACAGTATAACTGCCTACAATCAGCCCGATCGCTAGTATTGTACCAGCACCTCGCAGCAGCAGTTTGTGCTGATCGCCAGCGGGACTATCCCCGGCTTCAGGCATTTTGCCTGCGGGATTATTCCATATATTAAAGACAAGTCGAGTATAACGGTCGATCGCCCAACCCATCGCCTGCACGGGATGCGGCCAACCCCAAGGATCGCCGATCGAATAATCCAACACCGCAGCTAAAATTAAAACAGGAAATTCATCCGGCATCATTATATATTGTGTCAAACTTGATAGTCCGTCAATCCATTTTAGATTTTAGATTTTAGATTTTAGATTTTAGAATTGAAGAAAGCGACTCCACCGATCGATCCGGGGACTGGCGATGGGGAGCGAGGATCTTTTTTCTCGCTCCACGGATGAATCCGGGGGGCCGAACCATCTTCCTTCATTGTCACAGCAGGAGTTATCGCCCCAGAGAGCAGATTTTAACTCCTGCTACCCTTGCGGACTTTGATTTTTTGAGGGGCGATTTTATAGTAGAAGAAAGAAGGAAGAAGCAATAAAGGCAAGGGTTTGAGCAATTCAAAACCTCATCATCATCAGGCGTGGTTGCTCTAACTGCTGAGATTACTGTAGTCGCCCAGCAAGTGTACGTTCTCCTCCCAATTAACACCGTCAAACGGTAGAATCTCAAAGTGTTTGATGGCATCGTCGTCAAGACAGCGGACGTTGACATCGAAATGATCGGGATGCGATCGGGGGCGATAGAACGAGTGAATGCCGCAAATTCGGCAGAAAGTATGTTGAGCAGTTCCTGTATTAAATGTATAGGTTGTCAAAACATCTTCGCCACTGAGCAAGGTAAAACGTTCCGGCGGCACAATGAGATGCAAAAATCCCTTCTTTTGACAGATAGAGCAGTTGCAATCAGATGCTTCGTGTTTGTCAACGGCGACACGGAAGCGGACAGCACCGCAGTGACAGCCGCCAAAATAGGTAACAAGTGTTGCGTCCATGTGTGCAAGCTTGCGATCGAATGAATGAACTTACCATTTAAATGATAAAGCTAGTTTCTTCCCCAAGAGCCGCTTGCCAACTGCGGACATCATAGTATAAGTCTTCGAGGGAAATACTGTACAGCGCTTCGGCAAGTTTTTTGTGCAATCGGTTCCACAAACTGAATGTTACCCAGTCCTCTGCTTGCGTCGCGTCGGGAAAATGTCGAGGTAAAGGTTCAATAGTTTCACCTACAGCCTCTAAGATTTGTCCTAAAGAGATTTGAGCGGGCATACGGGCTAATTGATATCCACCTTGGGCACCCCGAACAGATTGGACTAAACCGGCTCGTCGCATTTCAATCAGCAATTTTTCTAGATAAGGAGCCGGTAACTCCTGTCGCTTCGCTATCGATTTCACCGATGTCGGGCCGAAGCGAGGTTGCAAACTTAGATCCAGTAATGCTTTGACACTGTAGTGTCCGCGTGTGGTTAACTTCATGGGATTTTAAGAGCGGGGCAAATATTCAGCTAGCTGATAGGTGATAGCTTATGCTACCGAGTTTAGAGATTGCTCGCACCTGCTGCTGCTACTCCTCAAGAAAGACTGCAGGTTGTTAAAAATATTTAGATAATAGTGGTTAACAATTGAGCCGATCGGTGTAATATAGTTTTACGACCAGCTATAAAGCTAAAGTTTCTTGGTCAAACCAAAAACCTACCGAGAAAAAATCCGTACACCAGTTGAATATTTCAGGACTCAGTAAATGGCTAAAAAGAAAAATATCGAACCCCTTGAAGGCGAAGATCTGATCAAAAAGGTCAAAGACCTAGAGAACCTTACCAAGGAAGAAAAAGCTAGAGCCTGTGGCTACTACACCGTTACTAAGAACGGCGTAGAACGGGTCAACATGATGAAATTCCTGAATGCGCTGATTGATGCAGAAGGCATTCAGCTAGACGGGAAGCAAAACGGCAATGGACGCGGCGGACGCTCTGCCAGCTATCGGATTAGCGTTCAATCTAACGGCAACTTACTGATTGGAGCTGCCTACACCAAACAGATGGAACTCCAGCCAGGAGATGAATTTGAAATCTCTCTGGGACGCAAGCACATTCACCTGCGCCAAATCGATCGCGAAGAAGAAGAATCCTAGGCTTTTACGACTTGCTTTGACTTCTTGCTTGAACAGGTTGGTTTGACTTCAAGCATTGACTGCGAGCAGAGAATTGGCTCTGAAATCTTTCTGCGAGCCTAAAACACTATGGCTTCTATAGATGGCAATGGCTCGACAAAAGCCACTGCCACCACTTTATATTTTGCGAGAATACCTATTCTCGCCCCTCGCTATATCCGTTTGGACAAGCGGGGGATTTTCCGCGTAGCTGTTGAAGAGAAGTTCGGCAACGGATTGTGTAGCGGATGTAACGGATGTAACGGATGGATGTTCGGCAACGGATTGTGTACGGGATTTAACGGATGTAATTGATGAACCGAAGAGGTTTGAAGGAAGAATTAGGTTTGGTTGAGCTCGGAAACTCACCAAAGCAAGAAAATGGCGGAGGTATTCTCAGCTAACAGTGCATCATAACCAGTGGAAAAAAAGAGTGCAACTGTAGCGAAGCTCGAAAGCACGAGCTCCCTCATCCATCCCTAATTATTTAATCTAAAATCTAAAATCTAAAATCTAAAATTGTATAAGTCTCGTGCTTGCTCCTGAGTTGTGTCTGTGTGGGAGGGGTTTTGAGGGGAAGGAAACACCTCGATCGCCCGTAAGTGAAATTACAGGCTGGAACAGTTAAAGTGTTAGGGAGCAATTAGTCACCAGCCTATGCCGTTGCCCCGATTCGCGAGCAAAACTTCTCAACACCAAATAAAAATCCCCCTGCGTCACCTTCTAGTGGCCTCTTTTGTGCTGCAAATCGTCGCAGCCGTTGGGATTGTCGGGTATCTGTCCTTTCGCAACGGAGACAAAGCAGTCGAAGAGCTCGCCGAGAAATTGATCGCGGAGACGGGAAAGAGAGTTGAAGAAAAGCTGATTTCTTTTCTCGAACCTACCCAGTGGGTAAATCAACTTAACGCCTCGGCGATCGAGCGCGGTGAATTAAACTTACAGTTAGAAAAGCCCCAGCCTCGGGGAGAGAAGTTCCTCTGGCAGCAAATGCGATCTTTTAAAAGCATTCAATGGATTTCCTTCGGTGCTGAAAAATCAGGAGAATATCTCGGCATTTGGCGCAACCCCACTGATCGCAGCTTGCAAATTGTCGCGGCGAACAAGTCTACCAACTTTCAGAACATATACTACGCTACAGACGGCAACGGCACTCGCACCGCTAAATTAAAGGCAGAACCCGGAACCTACGATGCCCGTCTCCGCCCCTGGTACAAAGAAGCTGTCGCAGCTAATAAACCGATTTGGACGAGTATTTATCGAGGTTTTACTCCTGGGACTGTTTTTATTGCTGCCAGCCAACCAATTCGCGATCGAAATGGTAAATTGCTGGGAGTTTGTGCCGTAGACTTTTCGCTCTCGGAGCTTCAGCAATATCTCCATCGCATCAAGCTTAGCAAAACGGGACAAATTTTCGCGATCGAACGATCGGGCTTGCTGATTGCCAGTTCAAGTCAAGAATCACCCTTTAGAAAGATGTCGGGAAACCCGCAACTGCAGCGGCTGAATGTTTTAGACAGCCAAACTCCTATCATTCGCACCGCAGCTAAATATTTGTACGAACACTTCGGGGGCTTTGGCGACATTAAGCAGCGGCAGCAATTGCA
The DNA here is from genome assembly GCF_036700325.1 of Microcoleus sp. Z1_B2. Classification (NCBI taxonomy): domain Bacteria; kingdom Bacillati; phylum Cyanobacteriota; class Cyanophyceae; order Oscillatoriales; family Microcoleaceae; genus Microcoleus; species Microcoleus sp. Z1_B2. Next base: position 59,875 of record NZ_JAUBOQ010000015.1, on the reverse strand, counting down.
ATTTAGCCGAGACGGGCAGGAATATTTTGTGGAAGTGCTGCCGTTTTCTGATGTTTACGGTTTGAACTGGCTGATTGCGATCGCAGTGCCCGAATCCGATTTCATGGGGCAAATTAACAAAAATACGCGCACTACAATTTTACTTTGTTGGGCGGCGCTACTGCTATCGACAATTGCTGGAGTGCTGACAGCTAGGTGGGTAACGCTGCCGCTGTTGCGGCTCAATGAAGCAGCTAAAGATATTGCCGCCAGAGAGTTCGATCGCGCTGTGGCTGTCAGTAGGCTTGAGGAAGTCGGCGAATTAGCCCAGTCTTTCAACGAGATGGCTGCTCAACTGAAAAAGTCTTTTCAAGCTTTGGCAGAAAGTGAAGAAAAATTTGCCCAACTGGTAGAAAATTTGCCTGTTGGAGTCTCGGCGATGACTCCGGGTGGCGCAGTTATTTTCATGAATTCGGCGGGTGAGCAGATATTGGGTAGGGGAGAAATGCCCGATGCTACCGCAACAGAGCTAGCAGAAGCTTATCAAACTTATATAACAGGAACCGATCAACTTTACCCGGCAGATCAAATGCCGTTTGCACGGGCGTTGAGTGGCTTCGAGGTGATTGCTGAAGATATGGATATTCGCCTGGATGGGAAAAATATTCGTTTGGAAGTGCGAGCGCTGCCGGTGTTTGACGGTGGGGGGAATATCCTTTATGTTCTTAATGTTTTTAAAGATATTACGGCTCGCAAACACGCAGAGCAAATATTGGCTGACTACAACCGTACCCTGGAAATTGAAGTAGTCGATCGCACGATCGAGCTAGCCTCGATCAATGCCCGCTTGCAGCTCGAAATTGAGGAGCGCCAGCAAGCTGAAAAAATTATCCGTCAAGAGCGCGACTTTAACTTAAAGATTATCGAAAATTCTCCGATTTTTTTTGTGGCGATCGACTCTGAGGGTAAAATCCTGCTGGCGAATAACTGTATGCTGGAAGCGGTGGGCTATACTGCCACAGAAGTTGCAGGCAAAGATTACTTAGCGACATTTGTACCCCCAAGCGATCGAGCCGGATTGCATTCGATTTTTACGGGCGTAACAGCGCGGGAGCAAACGGTTAACGAACATCGCATTCTCACTTCGGACGATCGGACTTTGTTAGTGGAGTGGCACGGCACACCGGTGCTCGACGAAGGTGGCAACCTGGATTTCTTGTTTGGATTTGGGATTGATATTGGCGATCGCAAACAAGCACAATTAGCCCTGCAAAAAAGCGAAGCTCTGTTTCACAAATTAGCGAACACTGTTCCGGGAGAACTTTACATATTCGTGCAGCATCCCGACGGATCAGTCAAGATGGAATATATCAGTCCTCGATGCCGAGAGATTCAAGAATTAGAGCCGGAGGAAATCCAGAACAACTCTGCTTTACTCTACGAACAAATGCACCCGGACGATCGATCCAGTCACTTCGAGGCAATTGTCAAAAGTGCCACTGATCTAGAACTATTTTCCCACGAGTGGCGGATTGTGACAGCATCGGGAAAACTCAAATGGCTGCAAGGTTATTCTCGACCAGAATTGCGCGAAAATGGAGATATTGTCTGGCACGGCATAATTATTGATACGAGCGATCGCAAACAAGCAGAACAAGAACTTCAACAAGCCAAAGAAGCCGCAGAAGCTGCCAACAAAACTAAAAGCCTCTTTCTCGCCAACATGAGCCACGAATTGCGAACCCCCCTCAACGCCATTCTCGGCTTCGCTCAATTAATGGAACCCAGCACTAATTTAACTTTGCCGGAAAAAGAAAATATCAAAATTATTCGCCGCAGCGGAGAACACCTGCTCCAAGTGATCAATCAAGTCTTAGACTTATCTAAAATAGAAGCTGGCCGCATGACACTCAACGCCAAAACTTTTGACTTGTACCGCTTGCTGGGGGACGTGAAAAATATGTTTCAAATTCCGGCAAAAAATAAAGGATTGCAATTAATTATTGACTGCTCTTCCGATGTTCCCCAATACGTGCAAACTGATGATGTTAAGTTGCGACAAGTGCTAATTAACTTATTAGATAATGCGGTTAAATTTACCCCTTCCGGTTCAGTTTCAGTTACTGTGGAGCCGAATAAAAAACAAATAATTAAGCCTATATTGAACGAAGCTTTTGATTTTGTGGAAACTCAAAAGACAGTCATTATTTCCTTTGCCATAGCAGATACAGGAGTTGGTATTTTCCCGGACAAATTAGAAAGCATATTTGAATTATTGGTGCAAACTGCATCTGAAAAAAAAGTTCAAACAGGTACGGGTTTAGGATTAAATATCAGCCGCGAGTTCATAAGATTAATGGGGGGCGACATTACCGTCGAGAGCGAAGTGGGACAAGGGACTGTCTTCAAGTTTGATATTCAAGTTGTTACCGCAACGGGTGCTGGTGAAGTCATCAATAAATATGTTGAAGTCAAGGATTTATCGCCGAGTTCAAGTATGGTACAAGAAAAAATATCTGATAGTGCTGCAATATTTACGCTGGACTCCAAGCCGAAAGTTTCCCCAGAATGGGCGAGAACTCTAAAACAGGCAGTCCGTGAGGCTGACTTCGATTTGATTGCCACAACTATTGAGGAAATCGGCAGCGATAATGATGTTTTTGCGGAAGTTCTGAGGAATCATCTATATAATTTTGATTATCAAAAAATACTAGATTTGATGGCTGAAATTGAGCGATAGGGGGCTGAGCTTTCGAGTGCGCCGAAGCCCACCTTATCTATAAAGTAGCTGTTCTGCATAGATGCTCCCCGAACAGTTATTTTAGCTGCTGCCACAAGAGTCATGAGATGGCATAAGGTGTTCGTTCAGACTCTCAATACACTATGATAATCATGTTTGATTTACTGCTAATAATTGAGTGGTTGACTTGACTTTTTTGAAGCTAAAGTTAACCCCCCCGATCGCCCTTTTGGTAAGGGTAAATCGAGGGGGTTAACTCTTATTTGTCAAGTATCTGAGGATATCAAGCAGGGTTCGCTTCGGCTCGTCTTTGTAACAGGCGGGCAATTTCAGCTTTTTCTACAAGTCCTACTAGGACACCGTTTTCGCGAATGACGGGGAGTTCTTGTACTTTGAGTTGTTCCAGAAGGGTGACGACTTCAAGGAGGGATAATTCTGGTTTGACTGTGGTGGAAAATTCGATCGGCTTCAGGAGTTCTTTGACTAAAACTTCGGGCCAGCGTCCGGTAGGAATGGTTTTGAGGTCATCAAGGTCGATCGCCCCTACCAATTGTCCGGCATCATCTGTTGCCAGGAACCTGCGCCAGGTTTGAGCGCTACCGATAACGTAGTTGTTGGCAAATTCTCTGAGGGACAAGTCTTGGGAGACGATCGGACTTTCGGGGGTAACAGCATCTGCGGCTGTCAGGCCTGCCAGTTGATTTTGGACTGTGGCATATTGGGCCGATTGACCGGCATTTTGCAGTAAGAACCAACCGATTACTAAATTCCAAATATTGCCGAACACGCCTGTAGCAATGGCAATCCAACCAATTATTTGACCGACGCGGCTAGCAAAAATTACACCTTTGTAAGGGTTGCCAGTAATTTTCCAGACAATTGCTTTGAGGATGTTGCCACCGTCGAGGGGCAAACCGGGAATTAAGTTAAATAAGGCTAGAACTAAGTTGATGGAAGCTAAAAGTCCCACGATGGCTGCTGCGGGGCCTGTGAGTCCAGCACCGATGCCTATGGCTGTTAACAAACCGGATAAAAATAAGCTAACCAACGGGCCTGCAATGGCTACCCAAAATGCTTCGGCTGGGGTTTTGGATTCTCTTTCTAAATTAGCCAGTCCGCCAAACAGAAATAGCGAAATCGATTTCACGCCAATTCCCTGTTTAATGGCTACCCAACTGTGTCCTAATTCGTGGGCTAAGACGGAAGCAAATAACAGTAACGCTGTGAATAATCCCAGCATCCAGGGCGCTACGGGGCCCAATGTGGGAAACAGGGCAGCTAATGCGCCGCCGTACTGCCAGGTTACTAAACCCAGAACTAAAAACCAAGATGCGTTGACAAAGAAGGGAATCCCAAACAGGTTGCCGACGCGAAATGTACCGTTCATAATGGCTACCTCTGATTTTACGAAGGAGAGGTTTTTCTCTCTGTCTCCTTATCGTAACGAAACGTAACGGCGATGTTAATGCTTCCATTAGGGTGTTATCCGTCTGTGGAGGTTCGGTTTGCGGAATCATCATTGGCAAATGCGGTTGAGTCCGCCTGGGGTTAAAAATCCCTGTCTGAAAGCGGAAGTCCTCGCTATGAGGGCTGATGAGGATATTTTCTTTTATTTTCTGTTTGAGTTTTGAGTCGGTTTTAACTCAATAAGCTGTGGAGCATTTAAACCACTAACGAGTTTGTATGGTGCGTCAGGAGTGAACACTTACGCTTACAAGGGAAACACTTCTGTACGCTGGGCACCCTACTATCGTCTTTTAAATGCCGAACAGCTTACGCTTGGGTTAAAACTGTTTATTCCGGGCGAGATCCTCCTCGCATCCCCCTTGCTAATCAGGGTGAATTAATTTTCGGAAAAATCAACTAAGCTGATTGGAGTAATTGCTGACGTTACCTGAAGGATTGAACTGGTTTATCTCGGCACTGAAAACCGAAAAGCAACTCACTGATATTTTCAAGTTGGTTAGCCATCAATCTTAAAGCGCAGGGGTTGAGTATTCGTACTACTCATCCGATCTTTCGGGAGCATCTTAATATTTGTAAAAACACTTCTTCTGGCTCCTTCCTTCTGACTTTTTCCTCCTGCCCCGCAGCAAGATGGCCTCAAAACTCTAATTTATAGCTAGTCTGCTTTCATTGAGATGCTCCCTTGTCACCCTCCGCGATCGCAGAGCGTTATTATAACTTGATGAGGGAAAAGATCCCAAATGGCTTCTATAAATTGTACTTGACCACGAATTTCTTCATGTGGTACCCGCCACGTGATTTATCCGTGGAATCAATCCAAAATCGAAAATCCTCAAGCCCCCGCATTTATCTGGCGCAAGTCAATTCTTTAATCTAAAATCTAAAATCTAAAATCTAAAATCGATTGACTTTAGGGGCAAGATATAAAGGAGCATCCTGTCAATAGCGGTTCTTGTGAACCCATTTGAGATATTTATGGCGATCGACAGACAACGGGCGATCGACTCGCACCCTCCAAGATGTCAAATGGGTTCTATACCAAATTAGATGAGCTTACCGGGCTTATTGTACCATATTCATTTGTTTAGATGGATGTGTTACTTTACTTGGAAATGGAAAAAGCCGTCGTAAAAGGACGGGGTTTTAAACCCAATCTTCTGATAAAAAACCCTCGCCTCACCCGTAAAAAATGTTGCAAAATTTATTGATTAAAGTACGAATTTATACTTGTTGCCTAACAGTCTTGGTGTTGGGTGGCTGCCAGCAACAGCTACAGCCAACCTTGCAGCAGCAGCGCAGCAAACAGGGGATGGCAGTTTCCGCTCACCCTCTGGCGAGCGCTGCGGGGCTGGCCCTGCTGCAACAGGGCGGTAATGCAGTGGATGCGGCGGCTGCTACTGCTTTGGCGATTTCGGTGGTGGAGCCTTTTTCGGCGGGTATCGGGGGCGGGGGTTTTTTGCTCCTGCGGCGGGCCGAAACGGGGACTGTGCAAGCGCTGGATTTCCGGGAACGAGCTCCGCAACGGGCAGCGCGGGATATGTACCTCGACAAGCAAGGGAAGGTGCGCCAAAGGGCAAGTCTGGACGGGCATTTGGCGGCGGGTATTCCGGGCACTGTTGCTGGACTTTATACGGTGCACCGCGAGTATGGTAAGTTGCCTTGGGCACAGGTGGTGGCGCCGGCGATCGCCCTGGCTGAAAAAGGCTTTCCGGTAAGTTCGCGGTTTACCACGGCTACCGGGCGACGACAGGAGGTGCTCAAAAAAAACCGGGCGGCGCGGGAGATTTTTACTCGTGGTGGCATTTTATACCAGCCGGGTGAGCTTTTGGTGCAGCGGGATTTGGCGCGGACTTTGCGGCAGATTGCACAAAATCCCCAGAGTTTTTATACCGGGGACATTGCGCGGGCGATCGCCGCCGACATGGCTAAAAATGGCGGCATTATCACTCTCGAAGATTTGAAAAACTATACGCCGATTTGGCGAAATCCGGTTTGTGGCAACTTTCGCAGTTACGAAATTTGCGCGATGTCGCCTCCTTCTTCCGGCGGCGTTCATTTGTTGCAAATCTTAAATATTCTGGGAGATACGGATCTCAAGAGGTTGGGAAGGCAAAGTCCAGATACTTTGCACTTGCTGGCGGAGAGTATGAGGATTGCTTATGCCGATCGGGCTGAGTATTTGGGCGACCCGGATTTTGTGAGTGTACCAGTCAAAGCTCTAACTAGCACCAATTATGCCAAATTGAGACGATCGCAAATCCAAATGTCAAAAGCCAGACCCTCCAGCGAGGTAAAAGCTGTTGACGCTGAAACTTTGAACCGTCTCCTGTGGGAGTCTCCCGAAACTACCCACCTCACGGTAGTTGACAAAGAGCGCAATGTGGTATCTTTGACGTTTACAGTGAATGGCGGTTTTGGGGCTGGAGTCGTGGCTGCAGGTACGGGAATTTTGCTCAACAACGAGATGGATGATTTTGCAGCGGCGCCAGGAGTGCCGAATTTGTTTGGTTTGGTGGGCGGGGAGGCAAATTCGATCGCCCCTGGGAAAACTCCTTTATCCAGCATGACGCCGGTCATCGTGACAGAAAATGGCAAATTTCGCCTCGCTGCGGGGGCTCCCGGAGGCAGCACGATTATTACTACGGTGTTGCAAATTGTGCTGAATGTGTTGGTTTACGACATGAATGTTGGTGAGGCTGTATCCGCACCGAGGATTCACCATCAGTGGCTGCCCGATCGCCTGATGGTGGAACGGGGAGGTTTTGAGGCTGCGACGCTTTCGGAGTTGCGGCGGCGGGGACACCAGATTGTCGAAGGTGATGGCTGGGGCAATGCCAATGCGATCGTCCTGACTGCGGATGGTTGGTTGGAAGGGGCTGCCGATCGGCGCGGCGAAGGAGAAGCAAGGGGATTTTAGTCAACAGTCAGTCGATTAGAGATTTTAGACTTCGACGCGCCGTCGAGTCGCACTCAGTCGAAGGATTTTAGATTTACTCCAGAGATCAATCTGGGATATTGAACTAGGGTCAAAAATTTTGATCTCTCTACGACAGGAATCGGGGGCTTGTATGGTTTTTTTGGGCGAGGTCATCTTTCATGAGTCATGAGTCCTTAGCTATTAGTCATCTTTCATGAGTCATGAGTCCTTAGCTATTAGTCATGAGTCATTTTGGAGAGTCCCAACGGTATCAAAACCAGGTTTTTTGGGTTGCCAGTGCGTAAGGGATAAAATTATTAGTCTGTGTACTTGTATTTTTGCCTCCGTATTTTTGCGCTGAGGTTTATAGGCTGACAAACTGCCAATAACTACAAAAAAAAATAACCACACAAAGCGTAAATCTACTTATATGTAAAGTTATTGTAAAGCTACTAGACATTAATAGTTATATAATGTAAAAATTAAGGTGTGCAGAGAATCAGGTTTGTATCTTTTAGGAAAAATTTATGATAATTACTCACAAAAATGCTGCCTTAACAGCTACATTAACTACTGCTCTGAGTTTGTTGGCAGCGCCAGCCATGGCATTTTCGGTAGGGGCAACGAATAACACTGAGACTTTGAAAAATAATTTATTGGGAGCTAATACAGTCGGCTTGAGTAATTTTTCTGTTTCAATTACGGGTAATTCTGCTGCTTTTGGTACTTTCACTAATGACCCCTTCGGTTTGACATCAGGTGTTGTTCTGAGCACTGGTAGAGTCACCGATATACCGGGTCAGAATCGGAAAGATAACTTCACGACAGAGGACAGCGATTTAAGCACGGATTTTGGTGCTAAGGGTGAACAAGGGGATACGACTCAGCTAAACCTCAGCTTTTTTGCTAATAGCACTGTTCAAAAGTTATTCTTTCAATATGTATTTGCTTCTGAGGAGTTTCCTGAGTTCGGCGGTTCTAATAAATATAATGACAATTTTGAACTGCTGCTGAACGGCACTAATTTGGCAAAATTGAGCGACGGAAAAACTGTTACGATTAATAATCTTGTTCCCGATCCATATAATCGCTCTAAAGATCACCCCGACTATATTGACAACCCAAGTTGGACAGGTATTGCTGCTAACATCGTTAAGCTCGACGGTTTTACTAAAGTTTTAGGTTTTGAGGGTTTGCTCAAGCAAAATCAGACGAATGTTCTCAGCATCCGCATTAAAGATGTGGGCGATGGCTATTTAGATTCTGCTGTATTTATTAAAGGCGGTTCTCTGGAGACGGTTCAACCTGAGCCGGTTCCCGAACCGATGACTGTGGGGGGTTTGATGGCGGGAGGCGCTATGCTGGCTGCTGGACGAAAGTTACGCAATCGCCGTGGTGGAAGTAATTAATAAGGGAAGGAAGTTCGGCAACGGATTATGTAACGGATGTAACGGATATAACGGATGTAAAGGATAGAAGGAAGAAGGAAGAAGGGAGAAGGAAGAAGGAAGAAGGAAGAAGGAAGAAGGAAAAAACAGAACAGGAACCATGTTGGCGGTTGCTGTAATATGAATCTCGATTAGCCGTGTTGGAGACAGAAAGGGGGTTTGATGAACGAACAAACCTCGTTGCAGTTGTTGAACCGGGTAAAAAAACTCGGTTTGTGCGATCGCGATCGCGTAATATCATGTCAAGTAATTTAAGCATTATGGGTACGCAGCGAGGAATGCAAGTCCTCATAGAATTCTGACGACGAACCGCCTCACTACGAACCAATTTTCTTGCGGTTGTTCTAGCGGACAGTATATAAGTTTTTATCCCAAATTCGCAAAGGGCGGATTTTTTTGTATTTGGAGTTGCAGCAAATATTGCGGGTAAAACCCGCGTCTACCACCACTGACTAAAAACTAAATATATTTAGCTATGAACAGTACCGTCGGGTAAGATTGTACCTGTTAATGTAGTCCGGGTAAGTTTGACCATAACTCGATCGCCGTAACCAATTTTCGCTCCTGTCAAGTCAGCACCGCTCAAGTCAGCACCGCTCAAATCGGCTCCGATTAAGTTGGTTTCTCTCAAGTTGGCATTGATCAAACAAGCTCCTAACAAATTAGCCCTGAACAAGTTAGCTTGGTGCAAATTCGCGCCTGTGAGATTGACGTTGTGTAGAAAAGCATCACTTAAGTCGGCTTCACTCAGGTTTGCATTGCTCAAGTTTCTCCCTGAAAAATCCTTTTCTTTTAAGGAAGCTCCTTTGAAGTTGGAACCGCTCAAATCGGGAGCTTGGGGCCCCGCTTGGCGGTAAGACTGAGATGGCGGGGGCTGCGATTGGTAGCGGGAGGCCTCTGAATAGGGCCCTGCAGGGTTTCCCCCATAGTTTCCCGCATAATTTCCAGGATATTTCCCTGAAGAGGGTTCAGAAGAGTAGCGGGGTTCTTTTGGGGTGGCTGGTGGTGGCTGAGTGTTTTGCTGCTGGGTGTTTGGATACTGAGTATTTCTGTACTGAGTGTTTTGGTACTGAGTATTGGGTTGCTGAGCGTTTTGGTACTGAGTGTTTTGTTGCTGAGTGTTTCTGTACTGAGTATTTTGTTGCTGGGTAGTTTGTTGCTGAGTATTTCTGTACTGAGTATTTTGTTGCTGGGTAGTTTGTTGCTGAGTGTTTCTGTACTGAGCGTTTTGTTGCTGGGTAGTTTGTTGCTGAGTATTTCTGTACTGAGCGTTTTGTTGCTGGGTAGTTTGTTGCTGAGTGTTTCTGTACTGAGCGTTTTGTTGCTGGGTAGTTTGTTGCTGAGTATT